>JAEDNZ010000003.1 GCA_016302215.1 Muribaculaceae bacterium | reverse complement strand
ACTCCTCACCCTCAAAAAAGTCCTCGTCCGCGACGGCATCTCCTCCGCCACCTCCGCCACCATGGAAGCGTTTAATGGTGATAATTAATATGCGTATATGACTGAAAAGGATTTAATCAGCGTAGTAGTGCCCATATACCGCATCGACAAATATATCGGGCTATGCATTGAGAGTCTGATTAATCAGACGTATAAAAATCTGGAAATCATTCTCGTTGATGACGGCTCGCCGGATCGCTGCGCGGATATTTGTGATCTATATGCCAAGAAAGACAATCGCATCAGAGTTATCCACAAAGAAAATGGTGGTCTGGTTAGTGCACGCAAAGCAGGGCTGAAAGTAGCTACTGGCAAGTATGTCGGCTACGTAGATGGAGATGATTGGGTCGGACAAGGTTTTTATGAATCACTTTACCATCATATTACCGCTTCGGATGCTGACATTGCTTGTGCCGGATTTCGCAGAGACCTTTTCACCAGGACCGTCAGCTTTGCTAACAACATAGAGTCCGGTATTTATGATGGCGAGCGGCTGAAGACCCTATGCCGGCATATGCTCTCAAATGGCGATTTCTTCCGACTCGGTGTCTCTACATACACATGGAACAAGCTGTTTCGCCGAGAATTGTTGATTGATGCTCAAATGAGCGTGACAGACCACATTACAATAGGTGAAGACGCCGCTGTGACCTATCCGTCTATCCTTATGGCAAAGAGAATAGTGCTGACTGACAATACGGCGTATCATTATCGGCAACGTGAGGATTCGATGCTGAAACTCACAACTTCTTTTGACAAAGATGCAAAGAGACTCACATATCTCTATAATTATATGTCTGAATATGCCCGACACACTGACCCTGCATGTCATTTCCAAGAGCAGATAGATGACTTTGTGCTGGGGATATGTATCATGCGCTCTGGTGATGTGGCTTATTTTGGCGAGAATTTAGCCGGCAAGAAAGTATTAGTCTATAGCGCCGGCACTTTTGGACAGCAATTGATGCATCGTCTTCGTGAGGACAATAAGATGGATGTTGTCGGCTGGGTTGATGATGACTATTGGGAATATCGCCGCTGTTGTATGGACGTTGATCCCGTCGATCGTGTATCTCTCGATGATTTTGACTATGTGCTGATAGCCACCATTGATTCAACTTTAGCTACAAGAGTGACAGAGCGCATTGCCGATTATGGCATTTCGACATGCAAGATACTCACCATCAAGAAATCGTGCAACAGCAAAACGCTTCTATCCAAATATCTAAGAATATAAAATAATATGTTTTTCAGCGAAACTTTGATTACAGCCCTTTTGGGCGTCACCCATTTGTTCAGTATGGGGCAAGCAGGCTTCATCATAAAAAGCCAAAAAGGAGAAACCTTAGGTATCGATTTATATCTCTCTGATTGTGTAGAAACGGTCGAAGGACATGACGGATATCACCGTCTGCTCCCACATATTGTAGATGCCGAGGTGTTATGTCTTGATGTTGTGATAGCCACTCATTTCCATCGCGATCACTTTGATATTGATGCCATGAAAAATTTAATGGGAAATGGCAAGACACGCCTTTTTTGCGCTTACGACTGCGTAGAGGATGTGAAACGCCTCGGGATAGACGAAAATCGCGTGACTTACGTTAAGCCCGGCGACCATCACAAGGTTGGCGATTTCGACATCCGGTTCATACATAGCGACCACGGCACCGGCGCTCCTCAAGAAGTGGGCGTACTAATTACGGTAGATGGCAAAAACATCCTTGAAGTAGGAGACACAAGCCTACATCTTGATTGGAAAGACGAGTATCTCAGTTCAGGCCCGCTCGATGTGCTTATTGCTCCTATCAATGGCGCTTATGGCAACCTCAACGAGCAGGAGAATGTGACCCTGACAAAGGCTCTCAGACCATTGCTGACAGTGCCATGCCACTTTGGTATGTTTGCCTCTCACGGAGGTAATCCCGGCCTCTGGCGCGAGCTCATCATCAAACAGCTACCCGAGCAGAAATACAAAATCTTCACTATGGGCGAAGGTATTCGCCTTTAATGCACATCTATAGACACCAAGCAAGGCGTGATTTAATGATGTCAGCTTGCGGTAGGAGGTCTTCGCAGCATAGGTATAACCGAATAACAATTCAATAACATAATAATATGGCTAAAGAATTTGAAGGCAAAAAATTGCTTATCCTGGGTGGAAACCCGGAGACAAGTGCGTTAGTACGTGTTGCTAACGATATGGGTGTTAAATGCATAGTGGCAAGCGCACGACACACGGATGATGCAAAAGAATATGCATGGAAAGCATCTGACGTTGATGGTATGGATGTGCCCGGGCTGATTGCGCTTGCTCGCAATGAGCAGGTTGATGGTGTCCTTGTTGGCGTTGCTGACATCCTGGTTCCCTCCTACTGCAAGGTATGCGATGCCTTGAACCTCCCATGCTACGCTACTCAGCGCATTGTCGACGTCTTCTCATATAAAGACGTATTCAAAGCTACATGCGAGAGCTACGGCATTCATGGTATCCCGGAATTCTACCTCGATGCCGAAATGAGACCATCTGACGTAGCAAAAATCAAGTATCCGGTAATGGTTAAGCCCGTTGATAATGGCGGCGGCGTAGGTATGACGGTCGTTTATAAAGAAGATGAACTCAAAGCTGCTGTTGACAAGGCACTTGATGCCAGTCCGAATAAACGCTTTATCGTCGAACGTTATATGGATGGCGTAGAAGATATGGGCATGTACTACACCTTCAAAGACGGTTATTGCTCCGCTTCATGCATATATGACCGTTATACTACTGACGAGCAGAGAGGTATGAGCCGTGTTTGCCTTGGCGGTACATATCCTTCAAAACATATGGACGACTATATGAGACGTATGCATTTCAACGCCGTTCGCATGTTCAAGGAGATAGGTATCAAGAACGGCATATTGATGCTATCAGCCTTCTACGAGAACGGCGAGTTTTATGTCTATGACACCGGTTTCCGTCTCCAAGGCGAAGCTCCTCATCTCCTGCTCCAAAAAATTTACGGCTATGACCAACGCGAAATGCTGGTCCGTTTCGCTCTTACCGGCAGCGAAGGCCCCAAGGTGGATTTATATAAAGAAGACCCATATATGACCGGCAAATATGCTGCTACCGTATGGTTCCTTCTCAAAAAAGGTAAGATTGCTAAAGTGCAAGGCTTTGAGGACATTGATAATGACACTCGCGTCGTAGCAAATGTCGTACGTCTCAGAGAAGGCGATGAAGTGCCACAAGAATGGATTGGCAACGAGAAACAAGTGCTTACCCGTCTGTATTTGGTATGCAACACCAAAGACGAGCTGGCTGATGCCATCCGGGAATATCAAAACAAGGTTAAAGTTCTTGACCAAGACGGAAACGACATGCTCCTTAAAGGCTTTGACGTGACGGCTGCATTGACGCCTTCTGATGGCTACGTGCCTCAAATCTGTAAGAGAGAAGTAACAGAAGTAGTCCATTCTTAAAACCACGCTCTATCATGCAAAAACGATTAGACAATAAAGTAATTGTTATAGCCGGTGGTACTCGCGGTGTAGGTCGAGCTGCTGCTATCGAATTTGCTCGTCAAGGCGCTAAAGTCGTAATTGGTGATCTTGACGAAGAAGCTGCTATGCGCGTCATAGCTTTGATGCGCACATATGGTAGCGATGGCATTTTCGTATATGTAGATCTGCGCAACATCAAATACTGCAAAGTCCTTTTTGACGAGGCTTATAAGAAGTTCGGTAAAATTGACGGCTTCTATATGTATTCAGGAGTCACACCCATTTCACCACTTGACACCTGCGATGAAGATACTTTCGACTGGGTCATGGGCGTTAACTTTAAAGGATGCTTCTTCTGTTGCCAACAAGCTATTAAATATATGCGTATGAATGGCGGCGGTTCTATTGTATTCACAGGCTCGGCTCATGCATGGGGTGGACAGAAAGACCGCACTGCTTATGCCTGCTCAAAAGGAGCACTTCGTATTCTGATGGAGCACATCGCTCATCAATATGCCAGCGAACACATCAGATGCAACTACTTCACTCTCGGTTGGACTGCAACCGATGGCGAGGTAGCTTTACGTTTGGCTCAAGGTGAGAGCGAGGCCCAACTCAGACAGCGTGCCGCCGGCATTCTGCCGATGGGAAGAATGCCGGAATATGCTGACTATCTGCCCGGCCTGATATATCTACTCTCAGATGAATCAAGTATGATGACCGGCAGCACATTCAGAATGACCGCAGGCGAGTACATCTAACCAATCGTCATTTATTATCATATACTCGCGCACCAATCTGCCCAAGCACACGATTACATCATCATACAACAATGCATTGATGGCATCGAATACGGCATTGATGTCATCAACGACCTCCAAGGCACCAACATCACCGCATCCGTCAAGCGCAAAATCGCGATGCGTGCCGGCGAAACCGACAAAGCCATCACCGTTGACAACCCCACACTCCGGCAGCTCGCTCAGTCAATCGGCCAAAAGCAACAACACATCGGCAACCTCGACATCGACGTATTCGCCGCCACTGATGGCGAATATTATGTGCTTGAGATGAACCCACGCTTTGGCGGCGGCTTCCCATTCTCCTACGAGGCCGGAGTTAACCTCCCCGGAGCCATTATCGAATGGCTCCACGGCCACGACGCCGCCGATGTCAACCTCAGCGCCACACCCGCCGTAGCCCACGCCAAGTGCGACCACCTGGTGAGAATCCACCCCGATCGCCTGCTGCACCCTCAAGCTCAATATCACGACTAATAACAACCAATTTATAACGGATAAAATCAGCGGTGTAGCTGGTGTTTGTATTCGGGCTGAGCGGCATTGATTGCCGCTCAGCCTCGTTGTATAGCACTGCAGCGTCCCTCGGCGCGCCCTGATAATCACCTCGATATCAGCGCTTAACGCGTTGTTTGACAAGTCTGACAAGTCGGACAGGTCGCCGGAGCGGCGCGGCGATGCGTGCCGGGCGCGCATATCAGCCGTGAGGCTGATATTGCCTGAAAGGCCGTCCGCCGCCTCGCCGCCGCACAAGCGCTCGCTCGCCTGCCACACCCGGACTTGCCTCTGCCCGGCGCTGCGGCGGGCTTTGATGCTTTGATGCTATTGCCATTGTGTGCTGATGCATAAGATTTGCAGAATTGAAAAAATAAATGTAACTTTGCTCCCAAAGTGTTAGCGACATAAATATCATATTTGATAATACCAGAAAAAACAATATATCATCGACATGAAAATAACGCTAAATATCGACTATCGCACCAACTGGGGAGAGTCGGTTTATGTAGTCGGCGCCCCCGAGCAGCTCGGAGGCGGCGATGAGTCTCTGGCCGTGAAAATGTCACTCGATGGCACTGAGCATTGGAGCATGACGGTTGAGGTGCCTGATGCTGTGGGAGATTTTGATTACCGCTACATCGTGCGTCACGACAATGGCTACACCAAGCACGAATGGGGCAAGCCTCACACATTTGTCAAGGCTCGTGTCGCCAAGACTTATGAGGTGTATGACCGCTGGCAAGATCAGCCTTACGACAAGCCTTATTATGCATCGGCCTTTACCGAATGTATATGCAAGCGCGGCGATCGTGACAAGCAGCTCAGGCCTCGCCAGGCCACAATCTTGCTGCAAGTAGCAGCGCCTATGTTGCGCCCTGATCAAAAGCTGGCCGTCAGCGGCGCCACCGACTCGTTGGGCAATTGGGATCCTCAGAAGGCTGTCGTACTCAGCGATTTTGATTATCCGCAATGGACCGCCGTGATAGATATTAAGGGTATTAACGCCGACACCGAATATAAGTTTCTCATACTTGATGCTAAAGGTCAAGTGGTGGCATGGGAGGGTGGCAACAATCGCACCTTCGGCATCACGCCGGCTAAAGACTGCGCCACGATCCTTGCCGGTATGCGCTTTATCAATCCCCTCACGCCATGGAAGGGCGCGGGCACAGCCATCCCGGTGTTTGCCGTTCGCAGCAATGAGGATTTCGGCGTAGGTGACTTCTATGACTTGAAGCTGATGGTTGACTGGGCTGTCAAGACGGGGCAGAAATTCTTACAGATATTGCCCATCAACGACACCACGATGACCCACACATGGACCGATTCGTACCCCTACAACTCCAACTCGTGCTTTGCTCTGCACCCAATGTATCTGCGATTGCCGGAGTTGGGTATCCTGGCCGATGCTGAGCGACGCCTGCATTATGACAACCTTGCTCGCGAGCTTAACGCGCTGCCGGAGATAGACTATGAGCGCGTCAACCAGGGCAAGATAGCGTATTTCCACGAAATATTCGCTCAAGAAGGCGCTCGCGTGATAGCCGGCGAGGAGTATCAGGCCTTCGTGGCTAAGAATGAGCAGTGGCTGATGCCTTACGCCGCCTTCTGCGTGCTTCGCGACAAATATGGCACGGCTGACTTTGCGCATTGGGGCGAATATGCTGTATATGATGCCGCCAAGGTCAATGCCTTCATTGAGGCAAACCGCCATGAGATAGACTATGTGTGCTATCTGCAATACAACCTCGACAAGCAGATGCGCCATGTGCATGAATACGCCAACAGCCACGGCATAGCTATTAAGGGCGACATACCTATCGGTATCTCGCGCACCAGCGTAGATGCGTGGATAGAGCCGCGCCTGTTCAATATGGATTGCCAGGCCGGTGCGCCGCCTGATGACTTCTCTGTACAAGGCCAAAACTGGGGCTTCCCCACCTACAACTGGGAGGAGATGAACAAAGATGGCTTTGCATGGTGGAAGGCACGTTTCCGCAAGATGGCCGAATACTTTGATGCCTATCGCATTGACCACGTCCTCGGCTTCTTCAGAATATGGCAAATACCCTGCAATGCGGTGCACGGCCTGCTGGGTATGTTTAACCCCGCCCTGCCCTTCTCTGTCGATGAGCTGCGATATAACTATGACTTCTGGCTCGACATTGACCTGCAGACCACGCCGTATATCATGGACTACTTCCTCGGCGACTTCTTCGGCGAATACACTGATGAGGCACGTGAGCGCTTCCTCTACAGCATAGGATACGGCAGATACAAACTCAAAGACCCGTTCACCACCCAACGCGGCGTGACCGAATACTTTGCCAACGAAGAGGATAATGAGAAAAATCGCCGCCTGCGTGACGGCCTTCTCGGCCTGATTGACGATGTGCTCTTCGTGGAGGACATGTACGAGAAAGGCAAATATCACCCGCGCATCTCAGCCCAATTCACCCATATCTATCGCTCGCTCAATGACTACGAGCGCTGGTGCTTTGACCGCTTGTACAACGACTTCTACTACCGCCGCCACAACGACTTCTGGTATGGCAAGGCGATGTGGAAGATGCCGCCGCTGCTCGAAGCCACCGACATGCTCACCTGCGCCGAAGACCTCGGTATGATACCCGACTGCGTGCCCGCCGTGATGAGCGCGCTGGAGATATTATCGCTCGAGATACAGCGCATGCCCAAAGACCCGACCACGCCTTTCGGCAACACCTGGAGCTATCCCTACTACTCGGTATGCACCACCTCGACCCATGACATGGGAGGCGTGAGAGCCTGGTGGGAAGAGAATAGAGAAAAGACTCAAGAGTTCTACAACACAGTATTGCGTCAGCACGGCGAAGCGCCCTTCTTTGCCGAGCCGTGGATATGCGAGCAAATTCTCGACCAGCACCTCAAATCGCCGTCGATGCTCTGCATCATACCGCTGCAAGATTGGCTCTCTATGGATGGCAATCTGCGCCGAGAAAATCCGGCCGAAGAGCAAATCAATGTGCCGGCCAATCCACGCCACTACTGGAGATACCGCATGCACCTCAATGTCGAAGACCTCATCGCAGCCGATGACTTCAACAGTAAGTTGCACGACAAAGTGGTATATTCAGGCCGATAACTTACGCTACAATCACGCACTGACACCACAGACTTGACGACAACCGACAAACGTTCAGTACAGATACTCACATCGCTGCTGGCGGCACACGGCATCACAGATGCCGTTGTGTCGCCAGGCACGCGCAATGTGCCCATCGTCATGTCGCTCAAGCGATGCCCGAGCATCACCACTCATTGCGTCATTGATGAGCGCTCGGCAGCCTTCATAGCGCTGGGCATCGCCGATATCTCAGCCCGCCCGGTGGCGCTGGTGTGCACCTCCGGCACTGCATTGCTCAACTACGCCCCGGCAGTAGCTGAGGCATACTACCGCCACATACCACTGATTGTAATCTCGGCTGACCGGCCCGCTGAATGGATTGACCAAGACGACTCCCAGACACTGCGTCAGCCGGGAGCTCTCGCCAATTTTACCAAGGCCACATTCAATATCGCCTACGACTCGCCCACTGACACTCAGCAGTGGTACATCAATCGCCGTATCAACGATGCCATATTATGCGCAATGTCAGGCGCAAGAGGTCCGGTACACATCAACATCAGCCTTGACGAACCTCTCAACGGCACCATTGACACATGCCGAGCCATAACGCCTGACAACGCCCGGCGCATATCGCTCACAGAGCCGACACCACGCCTCAGCGCCGACGATGCACTCAAGCTCGCCGAGGAACTTAGCGGCCGCCGTGTGATGGTGATTGTGGGATTTCACGCGCCGGACACGCGCCTTAACGAGGCGCTGAAATTGTGGTCAGACATCCCCGGCGTAGTGATAATGCATGAGGCGCAGTCCAATCTGCGTCATAGCTCATTCATTGACAACATCGATGGCACCTTGTCTCGCCTTCCGGCAAGCACCGATGCCCCGGAAGAGGCATTACGCCCGGATATTATAATCACGATGGGCGGCTCACTGGTATCGCGTATGATAAAACGCCATCTGCGCCGCTATAGAGATAGCGACACCGAGCACTGGAGCATAGGCCTCCACGACCACGCCATAGATTGCTTTAAAGGGCTGCTGACACGGCGAATAGCCGTCGATGAGGCTGCTTTCGCCGCCGATGTATTCAAGCACATCACACCCGGGCAAGCCACGCCGCAGGCTGCACTTTTTGACGAGCTATACTCCAACACCTCGGCCTTAGCCCACCGCGAGGCATACGCCATGGCGCAGTCGGCCCCATGGAGTGACTTTGTAGCCTTCAGCATGATAGCCGCATCAGTGCCGGCTGATTGCAATGTCCAGGTCAGCAATGGCACCGCCATACGCTATATGCAGCTATTCACCACCGATGGCATGCGGCGTATTGACTGCAACAGAGGCGTCAGCGGCATCGACGGCTGCACCTCTACCGCGATAGGAGCCTCGCTGGCCCACACCGCCGGCTCCACACTCCTAATCACCGGCGATATGAGTGCGCAATACGACCTCGGGGCATTAGCCTCTACGCTGCTCACGCCGCGCCTCAAAATCATCGTTATCAACAATGGCGGAGGCGGCATTTTCAGGTACATACCTTCCACAAGAGACTTGCCGGAGCGCGAAAGCCTCCTCTCAGGCAATGTCAATCTGCCGTTAGAGCACCTGGCCGAGGCCTTTGACTTTGCTTACTACAAAGCCACTGACCGCCCATCGCTCATTACGGCCTTAGATGATATGTACTCGCAGTCTGCGCGGCCGGCTATCCTCGAAGTGGTGACGCCTCCTGATATAAGCACTGACATCTTGGACGCCTACTTCTCGGCACAATAAGTGCCCCACCCCTATCCCCTAATCCCAACTAATAATCCCGTACAAACAACAGATATGCAACAGCGCAATTGGAAACCGATCAAGGAATACACCGATATCCTATTTGACTACTACAACGGCATAGCACGCATCACCATAAATCGGCCGCAAGTGTATAACGCCTTCCGGCCGCAGACCAATGCCCAAATCCTCGAGGCCTTAGACTACTGCCGCGACCATAGCGAAGTGAGAGTGATAGTGCTCACCGGCGCCGGCGACAAAGCATTTTGCTCGGGCGGCGACCAAAACTATAAGAGCCGCGGCGGATATAGAGATGCCGATGGCACTCCGCGCCTCAACGTGCTCGATGTGCACAAAGCCATTCGCTCTATCCCCAAGCCGGTGATAGCAGCTGTCAATGGCTATGCCATCGGCGGCGGCAATGTGCTGCAAGTGGTGTGCGACCTTACCATAGCGTCAGACAACGCTCGCTTCGGCCAAACAGGGCCCAAGGTTGGAAGTTTTGACGCCGGCTTCGGCTCATCATACCTCGCCCGATGCGTAGGGCAAAAAAAGACACGCGAGATATGGTTTCTCTGCCGACAATACACCGCCGCCGAAGCGCTCGAAATGGGCATGGTCAACAAGGTGGTGCCCCTTGACTGCCTCGAAGACGAGGTGGTGGAGTGGTGCGAGACGATTATGAAGCGCAGCCCATTTGCCATACGTATGATTAAACGCGCGCTCAACGCCGAGCTCGACGGGCAGCGCGGCCTTATGGAGTTTGCCGGCGATGCCACACTGATGTATTACCTGATGGACGAGGCTCAAGAAGGCAAGAATGCGTTTTTGGAGAAGCGCGACCCTGACTTTGACCAATTCCCGCAATTCCCCGGATGATGTATGCCGAGTGGGCTAAATATCGCCTGACGTTCAAATTTGATGCTCGCACCTCGCGCGGCAGTATGTGCGCCAAGGACACATACTTCGTGCGCATCACCGACGACGAGGCAGGCCGATGCGGATGGGGTGAGTGTGCCCTCTTTAAAGGCCTGAGCCATGACGACCACGATGACTACGAGGAGCGCCTCAGCGAGGCCTGCAAGCATATCGAAGACCGCTCTTACCTTTCGCCGTATAGCTCAATACGCTTCGGCATTGACACGGCGATGGCCAATCTCGCCAACAACGCCGAAGGCATCGTCTTCGACAATGACTTCGGCCGCGGCAGGTTGTCAATACCGATAAATGGCCTGATATGGATGGGCGACAAAGCCACTATGGCCGAGCGCATTGACGAAAAGTTAGCCGCCGGATTTAAAGTGCTCAAATTAAAAATCGGAGGCATTGACTTCAACGAAGAGCTCGACCTACTGCGGCTGATACGCTCCACCTTCCCCGCCGCTACGCTGGAGATAAGGCTTGACGCCAATGGGTCATTCGCGCCACACGAGGCGATGAACAAATTAGAGCATCTCGCCGCCTTTGACATTCACTCCATAGAGCAACCCGTCAAGCCCGGTGAGCGGCTGCCCGGCAGCAGTCCCATAGCCATAGCCCTCGACGAGGAGCTTATAGGCTTGCACAGCGACGAGCAGAAACACCATATGCTGAGCACGCTCAAGCCTGACTACATCATACTCAAGCCTGCCCTATGTGGTGGCCTCAATGAAGCATCACGGTGGGCCGACATAGCTGAAGCCGAAGGCGTGGGGTGGTGGGCCACATCGGCCTTAGAGTCAAACTTAGGCCTCAACGCCATAGCGCAATGGGTGGCCGACCGCGGCATCGCCCGGCCTCAAGGCCTCGGCACCGGGCAGCTCTTCACCAACAACATACCATCGCCCCTACAGCTCATCGGCGACAGATTATCATACAACCCACGCGGGCAGTGGTCATTCCCTAACCTGTCATGGCATCGGTAGCAGACTTTAAGCGCGAGTGGTTCAATGCCCTACCCTACATCGAGGCCCACACGTCAGGCTCTACGGGAGAGCCCAAGCTGATACGCTTGCCTAAAAAAGATATGCTCGCTTCGGCAAGAGCCACAAACGCCTTCTTCGGCATCAGCGCATCGTCAGTGCTGGCCCTGCCCCTATCGCCTGACTACATCGCCGGCAAGATGATGGTGGTGAGAGCCATCGCCGCCGGATGCTCACTCATTGAGATGCCGGTATCTAACACTATCACTATTACCGGCCATGTAGATTTGCTCGCCATAGTGCCATCACAATTGCCCGGGCTGCTGCGCGACACCCGAATTGCCGATAAAGTATCGGCGGTAATAATAGGCGGAGCGCCATTATCGCCCGCCGCTTTGCTATCACTCGCCGACAGCCGCCTCGTGGCGTATGCCTCCTACGGCATGACAGAGACCTGCAGCCATGTGGCATTAGCTCGTATTGACTCATCGGGCGCCCTACGTTACCACGCTATGCCCGGCATATCATTTGATATTGACTCGCGCGGCTGCCTGATTATCAACGCGCCAATGTTTTCATTCAAGCGATTGATAACCAACGACCTCGTGGCCGACCTCAGTGATGACCACCTGTCATTTGTGTGGCAAGGCCGATATGACCACGTCATCAACAGCGGCGGCCTGAAAATCAGTCCGGAAGCGTTAGAGAGGGCAATATCACGGGTCTTGCCCCGGCTACAATTTTATATAACAGGCGCACCCGACGCCAAATGGGGCCAAAGCGTGGCTCTCGTCTTTGAAGGCTCAGCCGACGACGTCAACGGCATCAAAAGCGTCATCGAAAGCATCGTCAGCGACCGGCGCACTCTGCCGCGGCAATACCTCGCCGTAACTCGCTTGCCCCGCACCGCTAATGGCAAACTCCTGCGCCTCTCGCCGCCTCAGATTGGCAAGTGAGCAAAGCCTCTTCTATTTTTCCAAGGGCGCGGAGGGTTAGCGTGTCCGGGGATTGATATATCTGTCGTAGTATGACAATATCAGGGTGGTCATAGGCAATGCTATTATCAGCCCTATCAGGCCAAACAATGAGCCCCATATTGATAGCGACAGCAGTATAATAGCCGGGTTGAGCCCCATAGCCTTGCCCATAATCTTGGGGGTAAGATACAAATCCTGAATACACTGCACCACAATATACACCGCCATGCACTCCCACCATATAGTCCAGAAATCCACATCCGGGCTGGTGGCGCACACCAGACACAGCAAGGTGGTGGGTATCAGCGATATCAGCTGCAAGTACGGCACCATATTCAGCAAGCCGATAAACAGACCCATGACCACCGCCAAGGGTAATCCTACGATTACAAAACCGATGCAAAACAGTATGCCTACTATAAACGCCACCAGCGCTTGGCCGCGGAAGTAATGGTTCATACTGTTCTTCACATCCGTGCATATCCCGAATACTATGTGGCGATACTTGGGAGGCACCATACGTCTGAAGCCTCGCAGCAGCTTGTCGTAATCAATCATGATGAATATTACATACAGCACCACGGCAAACCAATTGAAGATGCCCATAACGAAATCATAGCCGCTGGATAAGAACGACAGCAGATACTCTATCACCTTGCGCATATCCTGCGAGGTCATCTTTGATGCTATGGTGCCGAAATCTATATGGCTACGCAAAAACTCATGCACCGACTCCGGTATAAACGGCACATTCTGCCGGCTCACAGCGTAATCGCTGACCATACGCGCCACATAGTGCATCTCGGCAAACAACTGCGGCAGTATGAACATCGCCAACAGCACCAGAGCGGCACACACCTCTACAAGCGTGATGATGACAGCCAAGACCCTACCGCTCAGATGCAGATAGCGCCTGTTGATTTGCACCAACGGCTCCATCATATATGCCATCAACCATGCCACCAAAAATGGCAGCAGTACTGATTTCAAGGCATCAATCAGCCATATAGCCGCCACAACACACACGGCAGTGACCACCATACGCACTACTCTGTCGAAGGTATAAGGTCGCGTCATCGTCTCCAATATTTATTTTACTTTATACTCTTTTATCGCCATCACAGCCGCTGCATCACACTCAAGCATCACCGCCGGACGGCGCGGCGCTGAAGGTAATCGCCGAGCCATAGGCCTCCCAGTATCAATGCGCAGCCTATATATCCTATTACCGACACCTGCTCGCCAAGGAGTATCACCGACACCACCATCGTGATGATGGGCTGTAAGTACATATAATTGTTTGCCTTAAGAGCGCCCACGCGCTTTACGGTCATAGCCCATAGTACATAGCCTATCAGCGAGGCTCCGAGGCCCAGGAACAGCAGATTGCCCGCCACCATTGGTCGCACTAATATTGACAATGCATCATGGCTCGGAGGCTCACCTATCAAGAATGGCAATGCCGTAAGCACCCCATAGAAAAAAGTCTTGCGCGTAATAAACCATATATCATACACGGCATTCAACCGCTTCAATATCATACTATACAATGCCCAACTGAATGCTGCCGCCAGCGACAGGAAGTCGCCCAGCGGCCTTATCTCCACATTAGTGCTACTATTGAATATCACACACGCCACACCCATAAAGGCCACCAGCGACCCCAGCACCATGCCGCCGCCGGGGCGCTCACTCTTGTACATCAATGCCACGAGCAGCGTGGTGATAAGAGGCGACGTAGATGTAAGCAACGACACATTTGACACAAATGTGTACTGCAACGCCGTATTCTCCGCTATGAAATATATCGAGCCTGACAGCACACCACAGAGCGCCAACAGAGCCTCGTCGCGCCAGCTGCGTGCCAGCCAGCGGCTGTGCTTAAACGATGCGACCACCATATACGCCAACACAAAACGATATATGTAAATCTCTATCGGGCCAAGGCCATTATCCAACAAGACGCGCGTGGAGACAAACGATACGCCCCACATCACCACCGTGATTAAGGCCCATACGTGACCGAAGATTTTTGACTTAAGCGTGTGCGCCGGCTTAATGCTGCTCGACATAATGCATAGTTTTATAGTTAACTTTGCAAAATTAACGAATATTTTTGACTTAATAACTACGCCACCCCCTACTTTATTACTATCTTTGCACGAAAATATCAACAAAAGCATCGGCAAACGTATTATATTACTCAAAACACACTTAGTATGAAACTCTCAAAAATCGCAATCTCCACAGCATTATGCTGTACTCTTATCCTCGGGCATAGCTCATGCTCGACAATGACAAACACCGGCAAGGGCGCCCTTATCGGCGGCGGTGGCGGCGCGGCTGTCGGTGCCGGCATTGGTGCAATCATCGGTGGCGGCAAAGGCGCCGGCATTGGCAGCGCTATCGGGGCGGCCGTCGGGGCCGGCGCAGGAGCGCTTATCGGCCGCAAGATGGACAAGCAGCAGCAAGAGCTGCAAGCTGCACTCGCCGAGCAAGCAACCGTCGAGGAAACGACTGACCAAAATGGCCTTCAAGCCATTAAAGTCACCTTTGAAGGCGGCATCTTGTTTGACACCGGCAAATACTCTATCAGCGACCAAGCCAAAGGCAACCTCGCCAAATTCGCTCAATCTCTCAACAGCAACCCCAACACCAATGTAGATATCTTTGGATATACTGACAATGTGGGGTCATTTGATGTCAACGACAAGCTCTCGCGCAACCGCGCCGGAGCCGTCATGAGCTTCCTCGCCGAACGCGGTGTGGCATCATCGCGCATGAACGCGCAAGGCATACCTATGGCCGATTACGTAGCAAGCAACGACACCCCGGAGGGGCGAGCCAAAAACCGCCGCGTGGAGATTTACATCACGGCTGACCAAGAGATGATACGTCAGGCTCAAGCCGGTACGTTACAATAGACATCTGCCACCGCCCTAATCGTCGGGCGGGATTTGGCGCCACACTACACTCAAAGACCTTTCATAGTGACTCCACTGCATATCGGCAATGCACTATGAAGGGTCTTTGCCCCCAAAAAATCACAGAAAAAGGTATAATCATCACATAGCCGGCATGATAGGCATCGTTGACTGCAATAATTTTTTTGTGTCGTGCGAGCGCGTCTTCGACCCCTCGCTGCGCGGCAAGCCCGTGGTTGTGCTCAGCAGCAATGATGGCTGTGTCTGCGCGGCGTCAAACGAAGCCAAGCTATTGGGGATTAAGCGCGGTGTGCCTTTTTTCCAGATACGCGATATCTGTCAGCGATACCATGTGGCAGCCCTGTCTGGCAATCACCGTCTCTACGGCGATATGTCATCACGCGTGATAGCCACGATTTCCGGCATCGTGCCTGACATTGAGGTGTATTCTATTGATGAGGCATTTTTGATGCTTGGCGACTCAAGTCCTGATGAGCTGGTCAATCTCGGGCATGACATCGTAAAGCGTATATTGCGCTTCACCGGCATCCCCACATGCATGGGTATCGCTCACACCAAGACCTTGGCTAAGGCCGCCGTCAAATTTGCCAAGCGATATCCGGGCTACAAGTCAGTATGCGCCATAGGCAACGACAGCCAGCGTCGCACGGCACTCCGCCTTACTGACATCAAAGACGTGTGGGGCATCGGCCGGCGACTGAGCAAACGCCTGTCGGTCTATGGCATCACTACGGCATTAGACTTTGCCCAGCTCGATGAGCACAATGTCAATAGTATGGTCAACGTCACAGGCGTGCGCACATGGCGCGAGCTCAACAATGAGCCGTGCATTGATAGCGACATCGAGGAGTCACAGCAAAAGCAGATGTGCTGCTCTCGCTCATTCGGCGAGTCAATATCCACCTACCAAGGCCTCAATGATGCCATATCATTCTTCGCGGAGACGATAAGCCGACGCCTGCGCAAACGCAAGCAAGCCGCAAGGAGTGTGTGCATTTTTATCCATACCAACACCTTTAGAGCCGAAGACCAGGAGCAATACTTTAACTCGGCTCAGATAGCCTTTGACGAAGCCACCAACGACACGCTTACTATCGTAAAAGCTTGCGCCGCGGCCCTCCGCTCGATTTATCGCCGCGGATACCTATACAAAAAAGCCGGCGTCGTGGTGACAGACCTCGTGACAGAAAATGGGGTGCAACGCTCGCTCTTCACCGATATAGCCGACATATCGCGCCGCAATCATCTTATGGGCGTGATTGATGACATCAACGCCAAAGCGCCAAGCGGCCACAGAGGCAGCGTGCACCCGGCCTCAGCGGGATTTATTGATGACTTTGTCAAGAGCGACCACCGCTCTCGCCTCTACTCCACCCGACTATCTGACATCATAGAAGTCAACGTATAAATATATACACGTATCATCTATCAATAGCTTTAGATTACGCCACAATATGGACATCAACGTAATAATCACCGCCGCAGCGTTAGGCGCTGCATCAATAGCCGGCTCTCTATTAGGGCTGGTGGTGCGCCGAATACCGCATAAATGCAATGATATTTTCTTAGGATACTGCGCGGGAATGATGCTCGCCGCCTCTATTGTATGCCTGATTTCGCCGGCCGTGGCTATGGCCGGCACATCTTCTTGGTGGCAAGCGATAATAGGCGTGGCTGCCGGCGTGGCTCTTATCGGCCTCCTCGACATCATTGTGCCGCACCTCCATCATCTCACAGGCATTGACACGGAGGCTCACAAGGGCAACGCCTCAGTCAATCGCATACTCCTCTTTGTCGCTGCCATTGCCATACACAAGCTGCCTGAAGGCATGGCGTCGGGCGTAGTGTTTGAGGGCGGCAACATTGCCGATGCCTATGCCGTGGCGGCAAGTATAGCCTTGCAAAACATTCCTGAAGGCTTGGTGGTGGTCACGCCTCTGCTCATGATAGGCATCAGCGCTTGGCGAGCCGCGGCGGCAGCGCTGGCGGTGGCGCTAATTGAGGTCGCCGGCGTGATAATAGGCAATGCGCTCGGCTCTATATCCGGGGCGCTGATGCCCATGCTGCTGGGACTGGCCGGCGGCGCTATGCTTTATGTCATCAGCGACGAGATGATACCCGAGACCCACTCGCATGGCTATGAGAAGCCGGCGACATACGCTCTTGTGGCCGGAGTGGTGACGATGCTGATGATAGAGCATCTGTTCAGCTGACTCTCAGCTGCGCCATATTTTGCTGTATAGACCACGAGCGAGACACCCATGGTGTGAGGTGTCTCGCTCGCTGTTATTATCCTGATATATGTATCAGCGCCTTACTTCTTAAGCCATCTGTCAAACCAGCGGAAGAACAGTCGCTGCCACATTATCGCATTTTGGGGCTTTAAAATCCAGTGGTTCTCATCAGGGAAGATTACCATCTCGGCCGGGATGCCGCGCAGCTTGGCGGCATTGAAGGCGGCCATACCCTGCGAGGCAAGGATGCGGAAGTCATATTCGCCGTGGCTCACCATAATCGGGGCTGTCCATTTATCCACAAAGCGGTGTGGCGACTGAGCAAATGTGCGCTGAGCTTCGGCATTGTTCTTATCCCAGAAAGCGCCGCCCATATCCCAATTGGCAAACCACATCTCCTCCGTCTCAAGGTACTGTGCCTCGGTGTTAAATATGCCGGCGTGAGCAAACAATGCGGCAAAACGGCCATCATGGTTGCCCGCAAGCCAATACACTGAAAAGCCGCCATAGCTGGCTCCCGTGGCGCCGATGCGTGCCGGGTCAATGTATGCCTCGCGCTTCATATCATCTACGGCGCTCAAGTAATCGCGCATATTCTGGCCGGGATAATCCTTGGAGATTTGCTCTTCCCACTCCGTGCCAAAGCCCGGCACGCCGCGGCGATTGGGAGCTATCACTATATAGCCGTTTGATGCCATAAGTGACAAATTCCAACGATAGCTCCAGAACTGGCTCACTGCCGATTGGGGTCCGCCCTGGCAATATAGTATCGAAGGATATTGCTTGGCGGGGTCAAAGTGCGGAGGATACACCACCCATGTGAGCATCTGCTTGCCATCAGTGGTGGGCACCATACGCTTCTCCACCGTGGGCATTGTCAGCTGGCTGAATATATGGCCATTTACATCAGTAATCTGAGATGTGGTAGCGCGGCCTTTTTTGTCAAGCGTGATGCAGCATAGCTCGTTGGGACGCAGCATTGAGTGATTCATAGTGATGAGCGTGCGCTCGCCGGCAGGTGCAAGCGATGTAAAATCAGCCTGCTGCTCGGCCACCGTAGTGATGGCGTGGCTCTTTACGTCAATGGCAAACACGGGTGCCACACCCTGGTGATAGGCTATAAACCATATTGACTTGCCGGAGGGGTTCCATGCTATCTCTTCGATGGTATAATCCCAATTCTCCGTGAGGTCAGTCTTTTCGCCGGTGGCCATATTCATCACAAAGAGGCGATTTTTATCGGCCTCATAACCGTCACGCTCCATGCTCAGCCACGCCAGCGTGGAGCCATCGGGCGAGAAGGCCGGCATAGTGTCATAGCCCATCATGCCCTCGGTGAGATTGCGCGTAGTAGCTGTAGCAAGGTCATAAAGGTATAGGTCTGAGTTTGTGGAGACGGCATATTCTACGCCGGTCTTTTTGCGCGACACATACACTAACTGCTTGCTGTCAGGTGTCCATGCGAGCGACTCCACGCCGCCGAAGGGACGCATAGGAGCCTCGTATGGCTCTCCCTCCATTATATCCTTGACATTAGTGATGGCATTGCCGTCAAAGTCGCCGATAAAGGGGTGCGGCACCTTGGTCACCCATTCGTCCCAATGCTTATACATCAGGTCGGTCATCACGCGCCCTGTAGCCTTGGGCAGGTCAGGATATATATCTGAAGCCTGCTTGGCGCTCTTCACCCCGCATATCAGCACCACCTTGGTGGCATCGGGAGAGAACTTAAATCCCTCAATGCCGCCCTTGATGTCTGAGACGCAGATGCGATTACTGCCATCAATATTCATAGTCCATACCTGCGCCTCGCCGTTGGCGTCAGGATACATAAACGCGATGCGGGTGTCAGTGAGCCATACCGCGCCGCTCTCTGACTTGGGAGTGGTGGTGAGTCGAGTAAGGTTGCTGCCATCGACACCGCAGAGATACAGGTCGCGATTTGATGCGTTTTGCTCTACACTCTCATAGGAGATGCCCACGAGCACGCGCTTGCCATCGGGCGACACCGCCGGGTCGCTGACACGCCCCAGCGCCTCCAATGCCTCAATGTCAAAGATGCCGGTCTCGCTGTGATACTCCGGCCTGTCAATCAGCGGAGCCTGCTCTGATTGCTCTGCCTGACATGGCACAGCCGATAGCGCTAGTAAGGTGGCGCTCATAGCTATTGGTCTTGATAGGTTCATTGTATTGTTTGATATTATTTATTTTGTTATGGTATAATATGCGTGAAAATATTATGCTATGCCTTATCCGTGGCAAAGTTAAGCATAAAATTGCAATCTGCAAGACTTATTCTCCTGATTTAATGCTATTATCGCCATAGTTGTCACCGGCTTGTAACACACCTATAAATGCACTAATTATCAACCTATTACCGGCAAAGCTGCTGCGTTATACATAACAACAAAATGCGTTTTTTAACATTATTAATATATATAAGTCGCCAAAAAGTAGTAAATTCGTGACAATATTTACCCCAAAGTGCACACCACATACAATGACAGCGAATAAAATCATTATATCTTCCATACTCCTCATTGCATCATGCGGCTCAGCGACGGCGCTACCATCTGACCTCTGCCTGGGCTTTCCCGGCGAGACGCACACCTCTGTGGGGGTATATATCAAAAGCCTCGCTGACGATAGCGTCATCGTCAGCAACAATGCCGAAATAGCGCTCACGCCTGCCAGCACCATGAAGGCCCTAACCACAGCTACGGCCATGTCTCTGCTCGGCTGCGACTTTACGTTTCAAACACCGGTGCGCCTCGAAGGCAAGCGACACGGCAAACACTGGCATGGCGATATCGTGATAGAGAGCTGTGGCGACCCCACCATTGATAGCGAATATTTTGCCGAGCGAGGCGGCTTCTGCGACTCTATAGCCGTGGCATTGCAACGCTGCGGCATCAATCACATCGATGGCACCATCGTGATAAGAGAGTCAATGCCGGACCCCGGGCCCAACGACCAATGGGAAATCGAAGATGTGGCATGGCCCTACGGCGCCGGCCTGTTTGGCTTGAACTATAAGGACAACACCGTAAAGCTATACCCCATCACCGGCGTGATGGAGCCTTTCGTCCCCAACCTAAAGGTGACATTGAAACGCGGCCGTGGCAACAACCTGAAAAGAGGTGTCGAATCTGACAACCTTATCGTGACTTGCCGCAATATGAAAAACAAAAAATGGTGCATCAACACCACCATGCCCTACCCGGCCGCCGTCGTTAAGTATGCCCTGCGCGAAAAGCTCGCCGAATATGACATCGCCATCGGAGGCAAGGACATCACCTTTGACAATGACTCCACGGCCTCTACCATTTATTGCCACCTGTCAGCTCCCTCTGCCGAGATATATCGCAGTCTCATGCACCGCAGCGACAACCTCTTTGCCGAAGGCATATTGCACGCTATCACGCCGCAATGCCACATTGACAGCGCAATCACCATAGAGAAAAATCTGTGGCGTGAGCGTGGCATCAGCGACATTAGCGACATGCTGATTTACGATGGCAGCGGCCTCACTCGCGGCAATAAGTTAGCGCCCAAAGTGCTCGGCGACATCCTGGAATGGATGGCTCATAGCTGCTATGCCGAAAACTATGTGAGCTATTTCCCTAAAGCCGGCATTGATGGCACCATGAAATCTTTCGGCAGCGACACACCACTATCGGGCACCATAGCGCTTAAGACCGGCAGCGTAAGAGCGGTGCAGTGCTATGCCGGATACAAACTCGACGACAAGGGCATGCCTACTCACGTGGTGGTGGTAATGGTCGAAGGCTTTTCTTGCCAACGCGCTAAAGTAAAAAAAGCTATCGAAGATTTTTTGCTCTCTACTCTATATAACTCGTGACACTATGCAAGACTACCACGACACCCCTACCATGCAAGAGATCCTTGCCGAGCTTAAAGAAATCAAGGCCATGCTCGCCGTATTGCTTGACCGCACATCAAGTGCTGACGCCAATGACACCGATAACCGGCATGACGAAAACGATACAACCGACAATCCGCCACGCACCGATGCTGCTGACGATACCATCGCTGAGGTGGACGAGAACCACACCGACATAATGCCCGATGATGAGCCACAAGCCATTGAGAGCGATGACACAGCGGCTGACGATAGCGCCGCGCCGCTACCTATGATGCGACACTTCTCGCTTAACGACAAATACCGATATCGTCGCGAGCTCTTCGGCGGCAGCGACCGCATCATGTACGACACCCTGTCAGTACTCTCGGCAATGCACAGCATCGATGAGGCCACTGACTATCTTTTCAACGACCTGGGCTGGCAAGACACCAATCCCGATGTCGCCGACTTTGTCGATATAATCACAAACTATTACCAATGAGCTGCCTGTACATCGTCCCTACACCCGTAGGTAACCTCAGCGATATGACCGAGCGCGCCGTCAATGTGCTGCGCGATGTATCGCTGATACTCGCCGAAGACACCCGTACCAGCGCCCCACTGCTCAAACACTTCGGCATCACCACACCCACGGCCAGCCATCACAAATTCAACGAGCACGACACGGCGGCCGCCATCATTGACCGCATCGCCGCCGGTGAGTCAATAGCCCTGATTTCTGACGCCGGCACACCCGGCATCTCTGACCCAGGATTTCTGCTCTCGCGCGAATGTCGCCGGCGAGACATCGAGGTTATCACCCTGCCCGGTCCCACCGCTTTTGTCCCCGCCTTGGTGTCGTCAGGACTGCCCTGCGACAAATTCGTTTTCGAAGGCTTCTTACCATCCAAGAAAGGCAGAGCATCGCGACTGGCCGCCCTCGCTGCCGATGAGCGCACTTTCATCATTTACGAATCGCCACTGCGCCTCACAAAGACCCTCGCGCAGCTCATCGAGGTATGCGGCGCCGACAGGCCGGCGGCCGTGGCTCGCGAGATATCAAAGCTCCACGAGACCACACACCGCGGCTCCCTCGCCGAGCTTCATGCCTTCTTTGAAGCTAATCAGCCCCGCGGCGAAATTGTAATTATCGTCGGCGGCGCCGTCAATGCACCGGCTAAGGTGCACAAAAACAAATACAAAGACACCTGATTATACTATCACATATAGATGCACACCTTAACATTCACGATTAACGAAACAATAAATTATAATACATTATGAAAAAGCTCATTTTTATCACCCTCATGGCAGCTACCTTGCTCTCATCGTGTGCCGACAACAAAGACCGCGAAGAAAAAGAGCAGGCCCAAGCCTTAGCTGCCGCTTCACAAGAGCAGCTCGCCGAAGCAGTTCAAGACAGAGACCAACTATTAGGCCTCGTCAATGACATCTCCGCCGACATGTCTGAAATAAAACGACTCGAAAATATCCTCACCGTATCCGGAGGCTCTGAAACACCCAACCAGCAAGACCAAATACGCGCCGACATCGCTGCCCTGCAGCAGACCTTGCAGGAGAGACGCACTCGCCTCGAAGAGCTCGAAAAGAAACTAAAAAACTCTGACCTCACCAACTCAAAGCTCAAGCAGACCATTACCAACCTGCGCGCGCAAATTGACTCTCAAGCCTCAGAGATTGAGCAGCTCAAGACATCGCTTAACGAAGCCAACACGCGCATCGGCGAGCTTAACACCGCCGTGGACTCGCTTAACACCACCGTGGCTGATGTCACTAACGCTAAAAACGAAGCCGAACAAAAATCTGAAGACCTCGCCAACGAGCTCAACACCTGCTATTATGCCATTGGCAGCAAGAGCGAGCTCAAAAGCCATAACATCATAGAGACCGGCTTCCTGCGCAAATCCAAACTCATGAAAGGCCAATTCGACCAAAAATTCTTCACCACAGCCGACAAGCGCTCACTCTCGTCGATATCGCTGCACTCCAAAAAGGCCGAAGTCCTAACTAACCACCCCGCCGACTCTTACGAAATAGAGACCCGCGGCGAGCAAAAAGTGCTCGTCATCAAAAACGCCGCCAAATTCTGGAGCCTCTCAAACTTCCTCGTCGTCAAAATTGACTGACCTTCTGACGCCGTTTTTTTACCTAATCGGACTGCAACCCGCATTTAACCTGAAATTTGTTGCTAAAAAGTTTGCAATTAACAGATTAAATGCGTACCTTTGCAGTCCGATTATGTCCAAATCATCAATCGATTGCCGACATAGAATGAGCCTTTGGCCGGGCTTATGCTGTGCCGCAATCAAATTTGTTAACTGTTAATCAAACAATTAAGAAGTGGATACTTTAAGCTACAAAACCTCAACACCCAACGCTCAAAGCGTAGAGCGCGACTGGGTAGTGGTAGATGCTACAGACCAACCTCTGGGCCGCCTCTGCTCTAAAGTCGCTAAGCTCCTGCGCGGCAAGTACAAGCCCGCTTATACTCCCTTTGTAGAGTGTGGCGACAATGTAATCATCATCAACGCTGAGAAAGTGGTCCTCACCGGCAGCAAGATGACTGACAAAATCTACCTCAACTTCACCGGTTACCCCGGCGGTCAGCGCGAGCTCACCCCCGAAGTGCTTCTCAAGAAATCTTACAACAAGCACCTCAAACCCGGCAAGCACCCCCTCCTCATGCGCGCCATGAAAGGTATGCTGCCCAAGAACCGCCTCGGTCGTCGCCTGTTGGCTAACCTCCACGTGTACAACGGCGCCAACCACCCCCACGAGGCTCAGAACCCCAAAGTCATCGATATTAACAAACTGAAATAATCGACTAAGAGAATGGAAACAGTAAATGCAGTAGGCCGTCGTAAAGCAGCCGTAGCGCGTGTCATCGTAAAAGAAGGCACCGGTGTCATCACCATCAACAAGCGCCCCTTGGAAGTTTACTTCCCTTCGTCGATACTCCAGTACATCGTTAAGCAGCCCCTGTCAACTCTTGACGTCGCCGAGAAATACGACATCCTCGTAAACCTCGATGGCGGTGGTTACAAAGGACAAGCCGAAGCGCTCCGCTTAGGCATCGCGCGTGCGCTGGTGAAAATAAACCCCGACGACAAGGCTATACTCCGCAAAGAAGGCTTCATGACTCGCGACCCCCGTGCCGTCGAGCGTAAGAAACCCGGTCGCCCCAAGGCTCGCAAACGCTTCCAGTTCAGCAAGCGCTAATATATATATGGTGTATTTGCCGCTGGCATCACTCTTACTACCCGATGCAGAGCCTAAGCGCCGTCACGACATTTACGCCTTGTGTTTAGTATCTAAATCCGATGGATGGACACGTTCCCTACCTCGCGATTGATTAAAAAAAGAACGTAAACAAAACCACCTAACTACAACATGGCAAATCCAACATTTGACCAACTCCTCGAAGCAGGTTGCCATTTCGGTCACCTCAAACGCAAATGGAATCCTGCAATGGCGCCCTATATCTTCATGGAGCGCAACGGTATCCACATCATCGACTTATACAAGACAGCTGCCAAGCTCGACGAAGCTGCAGCAGCCCTCAAGAACATCGCTCGCTCAGGCAAGAAGGTGCTCTTCGTGGCTACAAAAAAACAGGCCAAACAAGTTATTGCCGATATGGCAACCTCAGTGAACATGCCCTACGTCATCGAACGCTGGCCCGGCGGTATGCTCACCAACTTCCCCACTATCCGCAAAGCCGTCAAGAAAATGGCATCTATTGACAAGATGACCAAAGACGGCACCTTCGACAACCTCTCTAAGCGCGAACGCCTCCAGGTGACTCGCCAGCGTGCAAAGCTCGAGAAGACTCTCGGCTCTATCGCTGACCTAAACCGCCTCCCCTCGGCTCTCTTCGTCGTTGACGTACTCAAAGAGCGCATCGCCGTGGCCGAGGCCAACCGCCTGGGCATCCCCGTGTTTGCTATCGTCGATACAAACTCTGACCCCAGCAACGTGGACTTCGTAATCCCCGCCAATGATGACGCCTCTAAGTCTATCGAGCTCATCCTCGGCACCGTAACAGCTGCCATGGCTGAAGGTCTCGAAGAGCGCAAAGCTGAGAAAGTGGACGCTAACGCCGCAGGCGAAGGCGAGGCCGAAGCAGCTCCCGCGCCCGCTCGTCGTGAGCGCCGCCGCGTGCGCCGCACCGACGTCGAGGCCGCCGCTGAGGCTGCTCCCGCCGCCGCTGAGGCCCCTGAGGCTCCCGCTGCTGCCGAAGCTCCCGCTGCCGAATAAGCAGACGACTGCTCGCATAATTATTAAACATTTAATTTAACAATCCCCAAAAACTCCCTATATTATGGCAGTAACAATGGCAGAAATCACCAAGCTGCGCCACCTCACAAGCGCCGGCTTGATGGACTGCAAAAAAGCTCTCGCCGAAACCGATGGCGACATCGAAAAGGCCGTAGAGATACTCCGCAAAAAAGGGCAAGCCGTAGCTGCTAAGCGCGAAGACCGCAACGCCTCTGAGGGTTGCGCCCTCTCTATGAACGAAGGCGACTTCGCAGCCATCGTAGCCCTCAATTGCGAAACTGACTTCGTAGCCAAGAATGCAGGCTTCGTTGAGCTCACCAAGACCATCCTCGCCGCTGCTGTGGCTAACCGCGTGAAATCTATTGATGAGCTCAAAGCTCTCGTTGTCGATGGCCGCACCATAGCCGACCTCGTCGTCGAAGAAAGCGGCAAGACCGGTGAGAAGACCGAAATCAGCGCTTACGAGTGGCTCTCTGCTCCCTCTACCACCTCTTACAACCACCTCGGCAACAAGCTCGCAACCATCGCCGGCTTCAACCTCGAAGGTGTTGATTATCAGGTAGGTCGTGACGTGGCTATGCAGGTCGCTTCGATGAACCCCGTGGCCGTAAGCCGCGAGACAGTGCCCGCCGCTGTTTCTGAGGCTGAATACAACGTTGCCGTCGAGAAGACCAAGCAAGAGCAAGTAAAGAAGGCCGTTGAAGCAGCCCTCAAGAAGGCCGGCATCAACCCCAACCTCGTTGACAGCGAAGCTCACATCGAGTCAAACATCGCTAAAGGCTGGCTCACAACTGAGGAGGCTGACAAGGCACGCACCATCGCCGCTGAGACTGCAGAGGCTAAGGCCGCTAACCTCCCCGAGCCGATGATCAAAAACATCGCTCAAGGTCGCCTCAACAAGTTCTACAAAGAATCTTGCTTGATGGAGCAAGAATTCGTTAAAGACGGCGAGCTTACTATTGGTCAATACCTCGAAAAAGCTCAAAAAGGCCTGTCTGTCACCGAATTCAAACGCGTCAACCTCAACCAAGACTAATCAAGGCAGATTTACGTTAGAAACAACGACCATCTGTTTCTAACTATCAGCCATAATCTTACAGTATCCGTAGCGCTCAACATTGCAGAGCCTTACGGATACTGTTTCCTTTCTCACCCTCCCCACCTTCGGGAATACTCCCCCCAAAAAATCTCTGCAAAAATCACCGCCTCACTACATCATCACGACATGGATCATCAAGTAATAAAGCCCATACAATACTATTCAGTAAGAGAGACGCTTAGCTATTTCAGGGTCCCCGAGTTGCGCGACATAGCGGCTAATCTGATGATGCAGATCCCATCAAAGCTCCGCAAAGCCGATATTATTGACGTAATCGATAATTGCATCTCCTCTGACCCCTCTATCATTGTCAAGCAAGCGTTCTCCTACGAATTATCCGCCTTCCGCGATATAATGGAAGGGCGTATGGACTTTGAGAGTGCCGATGACGAAGGGTGGATAGACCGGCTCAATCGTTTCGGCCTCATATATGCCATCGACTCGCATTACAAAAATGAGATAATCTTCACTTCAGTCTGCTTTCAATACGACATCGCTACTAAAATCCACGACCTCATCAACGACGAGCTATCACGCCGCAACAACTCGTATGAAAGCAAGATTGAAAAGCTAATCATAGGTCTTGCTAATATCTATGGAGCTATTCCTATCGACTATCTGCAAAATCGTTTAGGTGTACTATTAGGTCTTAGCTGCGATGCTTTCTATATTCCGCGCACCATAATCCCGCTTGTCGATAAATACGGCGGCAAGACATTTGTATTCAGCCCCTTTATTGCGATTGCCGACCGCAAAAATTACCTCATGGAAATAAGAGAGGGCCTCGACATCACCGAATATCCTATCGAGACAGTGCTTGAATTTGGCAATATGCCATATCCCACATTCTCAAGCAAAACAGCCGCTGCTCTCACTAAAGTATTGAAACAAAACCGAAACCAAAATATCAACACCGAGCAGGTGATGCGCGAGATTTGGCTCACTCACCAATCAAACGACTTCAATTCTCAAGACATTATTAACATATTACCGCCGGTCAATAGCACCGATCAAATTTCCGCATTATTAGAAGCTACCTTTAATTTCTCCAATTCGTTGCCTTCATGGCGACTTAAAGGACAATCGCCTCAAGATGCTTTTATGGCGTCGAGGCCCACGCTCATATCCGACTCAAACATTCACATGGGTCCAAACCTGCAAGCTGCCGGCATTCACTCTGTGGCACAGCTGCGTGAGATGGCTGCCCGGGGCGAGGAAATACCCTTCACGCCCCCGGTGGGTAAGAAACCGGGGCGTAATGACCCTTGTCCTTGCGGCAGCGGCAAAAAATACAAGCACTGCTGCGGCCGTTA
>JAEDNZ010000002.1 GCA_016302215.1 Muribaculaceae bacterium | reverse complement strand
GTGTAGTTGCGTCCGCTCTTTGACAATCCGCGAGTGATGACGCGCGAGAGGGTGTTGACATCAATGTTGCCACCGGATACCAGACACACCACTTTCTTGCCGGCAATGGGCAGCTTGCCAAACATAGCAGCGGCCACGGCCACGGCGCCGGCGCCCTCAGCCACAAGTTTCTGCTGCTCAATAAGTGCAAGTATGGCGGCCGCGGTCTCATCGTCGTTGACGGTGACGACTTCATCGACATAGCGCTTGCACATCTCAAAGGTGTTGATGCCCGGCTCTTTCACGGCGATGCCATCGGCTATTGTTGATACGGCTTGCAGGTGGCAACGCTCTCCATCGACAAGCGACTTGGCCATCGAAGGCGCCCCGGCAGCCTGCACGCCATATACCTTGACATCAGGGCGCAAGGTCTTGACGGCGTATGCCACGCCGGAGATGAGGCCGCCACCGCCGATGGGCACTATAATAGCCTCCACATCGGGCTTCTGCTCCAAGATTTCGAGCCCTATGGTGCCCTGCCCTGCTATCACGAGCTCGTCATCGAATGGGTGCACGAAGGTGTATCCATGCTCTTTCTGCAAGGCTATAGCCTTGGCATAAGCGTCGTCATACACGCCGGGCACGAGGCAGACGTCAGCGCCATAGCCCTTAGTGGCTTGGACTTTTGAAATAGGCGCGCCTGCCGGCAAGCATATCAGCGCCTTGATGCCATTGTGCGTGGCGCCGAGAGCCACCCCCTGGGCGTGATTGCCCGCAGAGCACGCTATCACACCGCGAGCTTTCTCGTCATCGTTAAGCTGGGAGATTTTATAGTATGCGCCTCTGAGCTTGAAGGAGCCGGTGAGCTGCAGGTTTTCTGTCTTGAGGAATATTTCGCTGTCGCGGCTCAGCCCCGGAGCCGGAATGATGGCAGTGCGGCGCGCTACGCCTTTAAGCACCGCAGCGGCATTGAAGATTTCGCTTATTTCGAGCATAGTTAAAAGTGTCTAAATGTCAGTCCACAAAGTTAAACATTTTCTTGCTTAAATTGTCATATTAAGAGATTAAAATTTTAATGAATATGTCAAAATTAACTCCCCAAGACGCCCTTGATTATCATAAGTATCCCAAACCCGGCAAGATAGAGGTGGTGCCGACCAAGCGCTACTCCACTCCTGAAGATTTAGCCCTCGCCTACTCTCCCGGCGTGGCATATCCTTGCCTGGAAATCAAAGAAGACCCGGCCAAAGTGTTTGACTACACCGGCCGCGCCAACCTGGTGGCTGTCATCAGCAATGGCACCGCAGTGCTCGGTCTGGGCAATATAGGCGCGCTTGCCTCTAAGCCTGTGATGGAAGGCAAGGCCTTGCTATTCAAGATTTTCGCCGGCATTGATGCCTACGATATTGAGATTGATGAGACTGACCCGGCGCGGTTTATTGACACCGTCAAGGCTCTGACACCCACTTTCGGCGGCATCAACCTTGAGGATATCAAGGCGCCTGAGTGCTTTGAGATAGAGTCACGACTCAAGGCCGAGTGCGACATACCCGTGATGCACGATGACCAGCACGGCACAGCCATCATCTCTGCCGCCGGACTCCTTAATGCAGCTGAAATTCAGGGCAAAGACTTGTCAGAGCTGCGACTGGTGGTCAATGGCGCCGGCGCCGCTGCGATAGCATGCACACGGCTATACTGCGCCTTAGGCGTGAAGCACGAGAATGTGGTGATGTGTGACAGCCGCGGTGTGATATCGACACGCCGCACCGGCCTCACGCCTCAAAAGCAGGAATTTGCCACATCGCGCCCTATCGAGACCCTCGCCGAGGCACTCGTTGATGCCGATGCCTTTGTGGGCCTGTCGGTGGCCGGTGTCCTCACTGCCGATATGCTGCGCACGATGGCCCCCAAGCCCATAGTCTTTGCGCTCGCCAATCCCGACCCGGAAATAGACTATGACACCGCTATGGCGTCGCGCCCGGATATCATATTTGCCACCGGACGCTCTGATTATCCCAACCAAATCAACAATGTGCTGGGATTTCCGTATATCTTCCGTGGCGCCCTTGACTGCCTTGCCACCTCTATCAATGAGGAGATGAAAATCGCCGCCGCTCGCGCCATTGCCGAGCTGGCACACCGGCCGGTGCCCAAGACCATAGCGCATGCCTATGGCCACGAAGACCTATGCTTCGGCAAGGACTATATCCTCCCCAAGCCTTTTGACCGCCGACTGCTCACCACCGTAGCTCCGGCAGTGATCCTCGCTGCTATGGAGTCAGGTGTGGCTCGCAAGGCCATTACAGACATGGAGTACTACAAAGCCACACTTCAGACTATCGCTTGCAGCAACGATGCCCTAATTGCATATCTTATCAAGATGCAGGGACAATGTATGATAGGCAGTCACCCGCGCCGACAAGCATAGGCCAAATGAAGCAAGGGCTTATTACAGCGTGAGCTGCAGAGTATCGTAAGCGATGCGCACATTATCCGGCAGCTGAGCCTCGGTGGCGGCGTGTGTGCCCATATCGTGGCTCAGGTGCGTCAGATAGGCTCTGCGCGGCTTGACTGCCGCGATGACCTCGAGCGCCTGCGACAGGCTCATGTGTGAGATATGCTCCTTATGACGCAAGGCATTGATTACGAGAGTATCAACACCTCTGAGTAGAGCCAGCGTGGTGTCAGGCATGGTCTTGCAATCGGTGATGTAAGCTAATTGGCCTATCTTAAACCCTATGATAGGCAACTTATAATGCATCACCGGCAGCGGCGTGACCTTCACTCCTTGCACGATGAAAGGCTCATCAGGCCTTATGCTGTGCACATCAAAAGTGGGCACACCGGGATATAGATGCTTTGCAAAACAATAGGGAATGCGAGCACGCAGGTCGCGCTCTACATCAGCGAGGCAATATACAGGCAGCGGATGCTTGGCGCAATAAGGGCGCAAATCATCAATGCCACCCACATGGTCATAGTGGCTGTGAGTGACGAGCAAGGCCGTGATGTCAGGCGCACCGGCACGCAGCAGTTGCTCTCTGAGGTCAGGCCCGCTGTCGATAAGAAATGATGCCGTGTTGCCCACCTGCAGCAATGCCGAGGCGCGCAGACGCTTGTCGCGCATATCGGCAGAGCGGCATGTGGCGCAATTGCAACCTATCTGCGGCACACCCGTAGATGTGCCCGTGCCGAGAAATGTGAGTTTCATCATAGTCATAGTGTCATTTGCGATAACGTGTCAGATAGCCGTCTTCAAAAATAAGATACACGCCATCATCATAGGCCCATCGCTCCACCATGCCGGCCGTAGATGGCACTTTCACTATCTCGTGGGGCGTGCCCATAGCTAATCGGGCCTCATCGGGGGTCATTCCTTCGGCGAGGCGTGAGTGGATAATATTGGTCCACATCTCATCTGTGATGTGAGGATACTGTTTGCGGGGGTCAGCAAATGAAAAGAGTGTATCGAAATTGCGTGTCGAAGCCCTGTCGATGCCTACTGTCATCAGCAAGCTGTAATGCTGCAACTCCTCGGGGCGATGAAAATACACACGCAGCGGATAATTGTGGTCGCCTACCCCGACGCTGTCAACGACGACAGCGACATGTCGCAGGCGGTCAACAGCACGGCCGGTGGTGTCAATCCATGTGGGTGTAGTCACATAGTAGGTGTTGCCGCGCAAGAGACTATCGGCTTGAGCCACCATAGCAAGGTCAACGGTGAACGGCACATCGAGGCGGTTGCGCGCAAGGATATCGGCTGTTGACGCCGATACCATATAATGGAGCGTGTCGCCGCGGTCCGAACGAAATATCACATCAGTGGCTTCGGCGCCGGTGACTGACACTGCCGGCTCAAAGCGGTCAAACGTGATGGTGTGGCCGGCGAGCGAATCGGTGCGTGATGAAGCAGAGGAAAATATCAGTGATATCTTGCTGTCGGTGACATATAGCGCCGTGCTCCCCGATTGCCACGCAGCCGGCGCACGCCGTTGGACCGCCGCCATGAAAGCCGCCTCGGGGCGTTGTGTCTCGCGCTCAACGCGCGCCACCTCCGAGTCCTTGATGCGAGGCGTGCTCTCTATGCCGGTGAAGCACGCCGTCATCATCGACGCCAGCAGGGCTCCCGTGGCAGCTGCATATAACTGATACCTAACCGCCAGTCTCATTTCTTGATGTCGGGCTCAATACCTAAATTGTAATAGATAAATGAGTACATATCGGTCCATTCATCAATAATCTTCTCCATAGGCTTGCCGGCGCCGTGACCTGCATTGCTATCAATACGTATCAGCTTAGGGCGCACACCGGTGTCAGCAGCTTGAAGCGTAGCGGCATACTTGAATGAGTGAGCAGGCACCACGCGGTCATCATGGTCAGCGGTGGTGACAAGAATGGCCGGGTAAGGTGTGCCATCGTTGCGGATATTATGTATCGGCGAGTAGTCAAGCAGATAGCGTGCCATCTCGAGCGAGTCATCAGCGGTGCCGTAGTCATGTGCCCAATTCCAGCCTATTGTGAACAGGTGATAACGCATCATATCCATAACGCCCACGCGAGGGATAGCCACCGCAAAAAGGTCAGGACGCATATTGACGCACGCTCCCACCAAGAGGCCGCCATTAGAGCCTCCTTCGATGACAAGACGTTCGCGCGTGGTCCAGCCTTCAGTAATCATATATTCGGCAGCTGCGATAAAGTCGTCAAAGACATTGACCTTATTCATTCGGGTGCCGGCCTCATGCCATGCCTCGCCATACTCCGAGCCGCCACGCAGGTTAGCCTGGGCATATATGCCTCCATTTTCGAGCCACAGCAGTCTGTTGGCGGAGAAGCCCGGATTGAGCGGCACATTAAAGCCGCCATAGCCATAGAGATACACCGGGTTAGAGCCATCACGCTTGAGACCGCGACGATAGACTATAAACATTGGCACACGAGTGCCGTCCTTTGAGGTATAGAACACTTGCTCCGTGACGTAGTCATCAGGATTGAAGCCTTCGATAGCCGATGTCTTGAGCAGGGTGCTCTCGCCGGTGGTCATATCGTAGCTATACACCGAGCGCGGATATGTAAATGATGTAAATTCATAAAAAACTTCAGGCTGCTTGCGCGAGGCCGAGAACGACACGCTGCCACATGCCGGGAATTTAATCTCGCGTAGGACACGGCCATCTGCATCGACAACAAAAGCGTGGTGCGATGCATCGCGATCGTATGTCACCACCAGCTTGTCGCCGGCAAACGTAGCGCCCACCAACACGCCATCGTCCTCGGGCACCACCTCCACCCAGTTGGCCTTCTGAGGCGCTGACAGGGGCGCTTTCACCACACGATACTTGGGCGCATTGTCAGAGGTGAGCATATATATCATGCCATCGACTACATCGATAGGCGCTATCTCGTAGCTCTGTGTCGCCTCGACCACCAGCCATGGCGCATCATCGCCTTGGCGCAAATCACGCACCATCAGCGAGTTGCCGTTACCCTCGCCGCTGCCGTAGATAAATAGCGCCGTGTCGTCGTTGGAGACACCTACGCTATGGAAATGCAACGGCTGCTCACGGTCCTCAAACACCAGCTCATCAGCCTGCTGGGGCGTGCCGAGCTTGTGGTAATACACTCGGTGATACTCATTGGCATTAGAAAACTCCTTGCCGGCCTCGGGACGGTCATAAGCGCTGTAGTAGAAGCCGTCGCCGTGCCACTCAGCGCCCGTAAACTTAGCCCACACGATATGGTCGTCAAGCAACTTGCGCGATTGCGTTTCCATCACGAATATCTCAACCCAGTCGCTGCCGTTGCGCGACACCGTGTAAGCCGTGTAGCGCCCGTCGTGCGACTGATACACGCCCTTGAGCGCCACCGTGCCGTCAGCTGACAGCTGATTGGGGTCAATAAATACCTCTGCGCTACTCGTCGGCGTGGCCTGACGATACAGCACCGACTGATTTCTCAAGCCATCATTCTCGAAGAAATAATACATGCCATCATTCTCAAGCGAGGGAGCGCCTGATTTGAGATAGGAGTTGAGCACCTTGAGGCGCGCTTTGATATCGCCGCGATAGCGCACCCGGCTCATGTAGCTGTCAGTAATCTTATTTTCAGCCTTGACCCACGCCAAGGTGGCTGCAGCCGTGTCATTCTCCAGCGGGCGGTAATTATCGTTGACCTTCAAGCCAAAGGCTTCATAAACAGTGCCATCACTCGGCGCCTGGGGGTATTGTATCTGAGCTATTGCCGATGCTGCCGGAGCCGACACCATCGCGCCCACAGCCAATGCCTTAATCATATCGTTCATATTATGCATTTTGTTTATTTTGTTCATTCCATGCATACAAAGTTACAAAATTTACGTCAGCCTTGCAACCCATACATCAAAAAGCACACCTTTACACGCCTTTGCAGGGCCTTTGACAAACTTTGGACGCTTATCTTCCCTATATATCAAAATAATTTGTTAACTTTGCAAGCTGTAATCGGCATTAATGCCCATTGCACTATTACCTGATAATTACTAACAGTCACATTATTGATCTTGAATGATTTAATGATACTCACGCAATACCACGCCGCCGGTCGCCGCGATGACCACGCCACAGGCCTCTCCTTGGGGCTTTTTGTCCGAAGTCTGCGATATCGTTTGTATTGACGGTGCGAGTGAGTTTGCATTATGAAAGCATTTTAGATTAGCTAATTGGAGAAGCAATAAAAGATACAGAGAGATATATGAACAATCGCGTCTTGGTCACCGGCGGTGCCGGCTTCATCGGTTCAAACCTATGCGAGCATCTTCTCGCCAAAGGCTATATAGTGCGCTGTCTTGACAATTTTGCCACAGGGCATCCCGAAAATATCATTCCGCTCCTCGAGAAGTATCCGGATACCTTTACCTTGCAAGTGGGCGACATCCGCAATATTGACGACTGCCGCAAGGCGGTGACCGATATCGACTATGTGCTCCATGAAGCGGCCTTAGGCTCTGTGCCCCGCTCTATCAAAGACCCCGCCACCACCAATGCGGTCAACATCTCCGGCTTTCTCAATATGATTATCGCCTCTCGCGAGGCCGGTGTCAAGCGTTTTGTCTTTGCAGCTTCATCATCGACTTATGGCGACTCAGCCTCGCTGCCTAAGGTGGAAGATGTCATCGGCAAGCCCCTATCACCCTACGCCATCACCAAATACGTAGATGAGCTTTATGCCGATGTCTTCGCTCGCACATACGGCGACTTTGAGTACATAGGTCTGCGATACTTCAATGTCTTCGGCCGCCGCCAAGACCCCAACGGTGCTTATGCGGCAGTGATACCTCTCTTCGTCAAGAAACTGATGCGCCACGAAGCGCCCACTATCAACGGCGATGGCGAGTATTCGCGCGACTTCACATATATTGATAATGTGATACAGATGAATATGCTCGCCATAACCACTGACAATAAGGAGGCCGTAAACCAGATTTACAACACGGCTTTCGGCGAGCGCACCTCTCTCAATCAGCTCGTAGGCTACCTCAAAGAGATGCTCGGGCAGTTTGACCCGGCCATCGCCGCCATTGAGCCTATCCACGGGCCCAACAGAGCCGGCGACATCCCCCACTCTTTGGCATCTATTGATAAGGCCCGTCGTCTGCTCGGCTATGACCCCAAATTCTCAATGCGTCAAGGCCTACAGGCAGCCGTGCAGTGGTATTGGGACAATCTTAAATAACATCTTCTTCACGCTCAACAACAATTAGGTAAAACACCAACTATATGCAAGATATCAAAATATGTGTCATAGGCCTGGGATATGTAGGGCTTCCGTTGGCTCGCCTCTTTTCCACAAAATATCCCACTATAGGCTATGATATGAACCAAGCGCGCGTAGAGGCGCTTATGGCCGGGCATGATGCCACGCTTGAGGTGGCTGACGACTTGCTCCGCGATGCCATTGACAATCACGGTTTTGTATGCACCTCCAATATCGAACAGATACGCGACTGCAACTTCTACATCGTGGCTGTGCCCACGCCCGTAGATATCAATAAGACGCCTGACCTCACTCCGCTCATCGGCGCCAGCACCACCGTGGGCAAAGTGATAGCTAAAGGCGACATCGTGGTGTATGAATCTACCGTGTATCCCGGCGTTACTGAAGATGAGTGTATCCCCGTGGTAGAGCGCGTGTCAGGATTAAAATTCAACACTGATTTCTTTGCCGGATATTCGCCCGAACGCATTAACCCCGGCGACAAGCTGCACACAGTAGAAAAAATCAAGAAAGTCACCTCCGGCTCTACTCCGGAGATAGGCAAGATTGTAGATAGCGTATATGCTTCGGTTATCGCTGCCGGCACTCACCTCGCTCCGTCAATCAAAGTGGCGGAGGCGGCTAAGGTCATCGAAAACTCGCAGCGCGACATCAACATTGCATTTGTCAATGAGCTGTCAAAGATTTTTGCTCGCATAGGCATTGACACCCAAGATGTGCTCGAAGCGGCATCTACCAAGTGGAATTTCTTGCCTTTCAAGCCGGGCCTGGTGGGCGGACACTGCATAGGCGTGGACCCTCACTACCTCGCTCAATGTGCCCAACGCCACGGATACCACCCCGAAATAATTCTTGCCGGACGACGCATGAACGATGGTATGGGGCAATATGTGGCCGACCAGGTCATCAAAAATATGCTGCGTAAAGGCATTCAGGTCATTGGCTCCAAAATCTTAGTCTTTGGCTTCACCTTCAAAGAGAATTGTCCTGATGTGCGCAACACCAAGGTGGCCGACATCATCAATGCCCTGCGCGAATACGACCTGCACATCACGATATATGACCCATGGGCCAATCCCGACATCGCCATGCGCGAATACGGCATCGACGTCACTAACGAATTACCCGCTGACCGCGACTTTGACACCGCCATCCTCGCCGTGGCCCATCGTCAGTTTGCAGATATCGACATACTGCCTATGTTGCGCAAAAACCACGTGGTCTTTGATGTCAAAGCATTCCTGCCGCGAGAGATCGTTGACGCCAGACTCTAACACCACACCTACGCACTGCAATAGCGATGAAGATATTCCATATCGTATGGGGCCTCGAAGTAGGCGGCATAGAGACAATGCTGGTAAATATCGCCAATGGGCAAGCTCATTTGGGGCATATTGTATCGGTAGTGGTCATCAACGATAAGGAGTGTCATCAGATAGCCAACAGTTTTGACAGCGCTGTCAAGATAATACGCTTGCACCGATGCCCGGGCAGCAAGAGCCCATGGCCCATAGCGAGGCTCAACCTGCTGCTGTGGCATCACAAGCCTGACATCATACACTTTCATGCCCTAAATATGCCGCGGCTCGTGGCCAAGCGTTTCCGCCGCCACAGCATCACCACGCTGCACACCATCTGCCACCCCGAAGACCTGCGCTATGTGAGCCAAAGCTCTCACATCGCTGCCATATCGCGCGAAGTGGCCGACGACCTGCGCCGTCGCAGCGGTGCATCAGCTACCGTGGTGCTCAATGGCATCAACAGCGCAAATATCATGCTGCGTGACACCGGCAGACCTCTCGGCTCGCCGCTGCGCATCGTGCAGGTGGGGCGCCTCAACCACAAAGTCAAGGGGCAAGACCTGATGATAGAGTGCATGGCGCTGCTCGCCAAGCGAGGCATCAACGCTGAGCTTGATTTCATAGGCGATGGCCCCTCGCGTGAGGCATTGTGCGGCTTGGCTGCCCGGCTCGGCGTTACTGACAAGGTGCACCTCCTCGGCGCTATGACGCAAGAAGAGATATTCAGCCGCCTGCGCGACTACGACTTGCTCGTACAGCCTTCGCGCATTGAGGGCTTCGGCCTCACGGTAGCAGAGGCTATGGCGGCGCAGCTCCCCGTGGCCGTATCCGGTCTCAATGCTCTCACCGAGGTGATTGACAATGGCGCGTGTGGTTATATCTTCAAAAGCAATGATGCCGCCTCTGCTGCCGAGTGCATCGCCGACATCAGCCTCGTCGGCATCGATGCCAAAAAAGTGTGTGCCGCCCGCGAGCGTGCAGCTCAATTATACAGCATCGACGCTACCATCAGCGGCTATTTAAGTCTTTATTCGCAAATATTATCAAAATAACAGCTCTCATATACAATAAAAATACTCACTTTTTCGTTAAAAAATATAAAGGAGGCTCTTGCCGCCGCGATAATCTAAATAGAACAGCCACGATATGAAAATTGCGCTACTCAACTATCGTTATTTTATATCCGGAGGCCCCGAACGCTACCTCTTCAATATCAAGGAAGTGCTGGAGCGTCACGGTCACGAGACTGTGGTGTTCTCTATCAAGAACTCGCGCAATGAGCCATCGCCCTTTGAGGAGTATTTCCTGGACTCTGTTGAGGACAGCGCTTATTTTGCTCAAAGCAAAAAGAGCCCTTCGATGGTGTTGAAGTCTTTCTCGCGCATGTTCTACTCCTTCGAGGCTAAGCGCAAATTCAGCAAGCTCTTGCGCGACACGCGCCCCGATGTGGTGTATATGATGCAGTATCACAACAAGATTTCACCCTCTGTCATTGACGCTGCCAGGGCCCTGCATATCCCCGTGGTGCATCGCATCAGCGATATGCAATATATGTGCCCCAACGCGCTCTTTTACACCCCCGCGCGAGGCATCTGCGATGACTGTTTGCGCGGCAAACGCCGCAGCTGCATCAAGCAGAAATGTGTGCTCAACTCGCGCATCTACTCCGCCATCAAGGCAGGCGCCAAGCTCTTCCATGATATTATCGGCATCACGCAACGCATCAATGCCTTTGTGGTGCCGGCACGCTTCACCGCGCAGCGCCTCGCCGAATACGGCATACCGCAGAGCAAGCTCAACCATGTGCCCACATTCTTCAACATCAAGGAGCAGGACCCGCTGGTAGAGTATCAGCCCTACGCCCTATACTTCGGGCGCATCGAGCCGGCCAAGGGGCTCACCACTCTGGTCAACGCCTTCGTTGACACCGATATGGAGCTGAAGATCATAGGCGCATGCACCGATGACTACATCGACACGCTCAAAGCTATGCTGCAAGGCCGCAAGCACAACATTCAGTTCCTTGGCGAGATGCCCTTTGACCGGCTCAAGGAGCATCTGCGCCGTTGCCGTTTCTGCATCGTGCCGTCAGAGTGCTACGACAATTTCCCCAACGTGGTGCTCGAGAGCTTCGCTTTCAAAAAACCGGTTGTCGCCACAGACCTCGGCTCGCTGCCTGAGCTTATCGATGAAGGCACCACCGGCCATCTGTTCAAATATCGCGATGCTGATATGCTGCGCCGGATATCACGCCGGCTTATGCTCAGCCCTGACGATTGCCTCGCTATGGGCAATAATGCCTACCAACTTATTCTTACGAAATACAATCCTGAAACGCATTATAACGCGCTGATGAATATCTTCAGCGATGTTATTGCTTCAAATAAACACTCCTGACTTACCATGCCCACTGTTACAACTCCTACCGATGCTTCAATCATCTTGACCTATCGCTGCCCTATGCGATGCAAGATGTGCAATATATGGAAATACCCCACCGACTCGCGTGAGGAAATCAAAGCTGACGACCTGCGCTCTCTGCCCAAGCTCAAATTTATCAACCTCACAGGCGGCGAGCCTTTCATTCGCGAAGATTTGCCGGAGATAGTGGCTGAGTGTTATCGCCACACCGACCGCATCGTCATCTCCACATCAGGATATTTTGAAGACCGCGTCATTGAGCTGGCCAAGAAATTCCCCAAGATAGGCATACGCATCTCCATCGAAGGCCTTAGCCAAAAAAATGATGAGCTGCGCGGGCGCGACGGCGGCTTTGACAAAGGATTGCGCACACTGCTGCGCCTTAAGCACATGGGTCTCAAGGATATAGGCTTTGGCTGCACGGTGTCAAACAACAATTCGGCCGATATGCTATCGCTGTATCAGCTGTCGCTGTCGTTGGGCATGGAATTTGCGACAGCGGCATTTCACAACTCATACTATTTCCACAAAGACGACAACGTCATCACCAACCGCGACAAAGTGTGCGCCGACTTTGAGCAACTCATCGAGTGGCAGCTACAAGAAAAACACCCCAAGTCATGGTTCCGCGCTTTCTTCAATATGGGCCTTATCAACTACATAGAGGGCGGACGGCGTATGCTGCCCTGCGAGGCCGGCACCGCCAACTTCTTCATCGACCCATGGGGCGAAGTGTTCCCCTGCAATGGCATGGAGGAGCGCTTCTGGAAAGACTCTATGGGCAACATCCATGATGCCGACTTTATGACTATCTGGCACAGCGACAAGGCTGAGCAAGTGCGCGCCAAAGTGCGCCGCTGCCCCAAAAACTGCTGGATGGTGGGCACCGCATCGCCCGTGATGCACAAATACCTGCGCCACCCCCTCAAATGGGCCGTCAAAAACAAACTGCGCTCGATGCGCGGCCTCAAGCCATGCCTCGACAAGCAGTGGTATGACGTAGGCCAAGACCCCTGCCAAGGCGACCTCAGAGAGAAATTCTAAATCCTCACACGCCGCTCCGGCAGTCAACCTTATCTATCCAACGCTTACTGCACCTTAAAGTTATTTCTTTATGAAAATTGTTGTCATCGGCACTCGTGGCATTCCCAATATCCTCGGCGGTGTGGAGACACACTGCGAAGAGCTGTATCCGCGCCTCGCCGCTATGGGCCACGACGTCACTATCATTCGCCGCAAGCCATATATTGCTGACAACAATCACATACCCGAATATCGCGGTGTGAAGCTTATTGATGTGTATGCTCCTCACCGCAAGAGCTTCGAGGCCATTATCCACACATTCTTGGCAATCATCAAAGCCAAGCGCCTCAAGCCCGACATAGTGCATATCCACGCCATCGGGCCCGCTATCCTCACCCCTATGGCGCGACTCCTCGGAATGAAAGTGGTGATGACCAACCATGGCCCCGACTATGACCGCCAAAAATGGGGACGCCTCGCTAAATGGGTGCTGCGCACCGGCGAGAGGATGGGTGCTCGATACGCCAACAAGGTGATAGTCATCTCTAAAGTCATCGCCGACATCTTATCCACGAAATATGGCCGCAATGACACGGCCCTAATCTTCAACGGCGTCAACATACCCACGCCTTCGCCCCGACGCGACTATCTTGACAGCATCGGCGTCAATGGCCGCCCTTACATTTTTGCCATGGGGCGCTTTGTCAAGGAAAAAGGCTTTCATGACCTCATCGAGGCTTACACCCGCTCGGGACTCGGTGAGCGCTACGCTCTGGTGCTCGCCGGCGACAGCGACCACCCCGATGCTTACTCGCGTGAGCTCAAAGAGATGGCTCGCAGCGCCGGTGTCATTCTCACCGGATTTATCAAAGGCGAGCCGCTGCGCCAATGCCTCAGCCATGCCGCCATATTTGCTATGCCGTCATACCACGAGGGGCTTCCTATTGCCTTGCTCGAAGCTATGAGCTACCGCCTCGACGTCGCCGTCAGCGACATACCGGCCAATAGCATTGATGCGCTCCGCGATGACGACTTCTTTGAGGTAGGCAACGTGCAGGCGCTTGCCGCCAAGCTTCGCCAAAAGCTATCCACCGGCGAGGGCACCATGCGCCGCCGCGACTACGACCTCACGCCTTATGACTGGGACATCATAGCCCGGCAGACGGCTGACGTTTATAGCTCAATCGTCACACGATAGCCTCGCCGACGGCCTTTGAACACACTGCGACGCCGCCCATTTGCATTATCATTATATCACTAAAAAACCGCAGGTCATCACCACGATGACCTACGGAAGCAAACTAAGTATGAAATTAATTAAGGGGGGGGCTTGGGTTATTTCACAAGCATCTTGCGGGCTGTGCCATCGCTGTAGCGCACCACATTGATGCCCTTGGCCATCGCTGAGCGCTGACGCCCATCGATGCCGTAGATGCCGATGATTTCGGCTGCGTCAGCCGATGTTATGTCGCTGACGCCCTCTGATTTTGCTTTTATCACTACTTGGTCAATGATCGCATTGCCATCAGCATCTAACAGAGCACGCAAGCCTACAGCTTCACTGTCTTCATATCTTGTAGTGCCTTCGGGGGTTACTATCTCGGCGTTGATGAGATTGAACTCCTGAAAGCCTACAATAGCAGCCCATCTTGACTCGCCTTGCAATGTGATGCTCACGTCGGAGTTGTCAATGATAAGGCTATGCTCGAAGCCGGGTATTGTAGGCACGCCAAACAGGGCGAATGCGTCAGTTACTACATCTAATTTAGTATCTTTAATAATCAGAGAGTTATATGTGGAAATTGTGCCGGTGCAGGCAAGCTTGCCATCACCGGTGATGGTAATTTTGTCAAAGCCTTCATAGGTTATTGATTGGCTATCAACATTTCCTATACAGTTATCTCCCACTACTTCGATAGTAATATCATTTCCCGTATAAATGCCTTGGATATTGGCATTATTGAGCGTCAAGGTATGTGTAGCAGAATTATAATTGACACTGCCATCGCCTAACGGGTCAGCACAATTTTCTGACGTGATAAATGCATAATCATCAACGTTATAAATGTATATACCATAATGATCATCATTATCTTGCTTAAAATGCAACTCTTTGCAAGGAGTGCCTCCTACATTGTAGGCGCGTTGGTCTGCTCCGGCCACTTCGCTGAGCTTGCACACCGAATACACGGCGCCCTCCGGCTCAACCAATTGTGTGCCTTTGAGCTGAGGTATCACATTTTTCCACGCAACATTGTCGCTGAAAATATTGCAGTTGGCTGACGATAGCTTCAATGTGCAATCGCCGTCAACATATTGTCCTGATACACCGATAGGCGCATTGATATTGATTGTGGCGTGTTCAACATCCAACATATTTGCTATCGACAGGCCCACTGACGCATCTTCGATGCCATTGATGGTCAAAGCATTGTCATACGAAAATGCTCTTATTTCCACCTTGTCGGCATTTATCCTTACCGTGCCGTTGACCACAGCGCCCCCTTCCTGCAGTAAAACAACTATATCGTCGTCAATAGTCAGGTCAGTGAGCACGGCATTGCGCAGACACAAAAACTGGCCGGGCACATATTTCACGGTGCCATTGCCCAATGGGTCAGCATAGTTCTCAGATGTGATGCTCACACCGCTCACCTTGATGCCATAATCCTCAGCCTTCGCCACCGCGAATACTGACGTTACGGCTACAATCATAAGGAGTAATTTTTTCTTCATGTTGTGCAGTTTTTAGTGATTGTTTTAATCTTTGTTGTTTTTTACATCGCAAAGTTAGGTATAAAAGATGCCATGTGGGTATCAATCCAGTGACTTTGAATATTAATCCAGTGACTTTTTCACCATTTCAAGAGCATTTTTGTGCTCAAAAACGCTTTCGCGGCAATAATGCGGCTACATTTTCGTTATAATATCATAATGTGTAATGACGATGAAAAGTAATATCGCTATATTGGCATTGTGTGTCGCCGCCGGGCTGGCGCTCGGCAGCTGTGGCGGCGCCAAGCTCTCCACCGCACGCGAGCAAAAAGAGCGCGGAGAATACTATGATGCAGCCAAGACTTATCGTAAAATCTACAATAAACTCACTAAGAAAGAGGAGCGCCCCCTGCGCGGACAAGTAGCCTATGAGATGGCCCAGTGCCATCAAGAGTTAGGGCAGTTTGCCCGCGCCGCTGCTGCCTATCAGAATGCCATACGCTATGAGCAGGGCGACACCGCAGCCCATCTCTATCTGGCTCAAATGCTGCACGCTGACGGCAAGTATGCCGCCGCCATCAAAGCTTACGAGGAATACCTCGCCCTCAAGCCGGCCGACAAACGCGCCATCGAAGGCCTCGCCGGCGCGCGCTTGGCGATGGATAAAGGTGGCCGCACACGTTATGTCGTAGCCGCGGCAAAGCTCTTCAATTCGCGCCGCGCCGACTATGCGCCTATGTATCTCGACAAGGAGTATGACCGCCTCTATTTCACCTCTACCACCGAGAAGGCTACCGGCACCAAACGCAGCGAAATCACCGGCATGAAAAACGGCGACATCTTTGTGGCCGGCAAGAATGAGCGCGGCGAGTGGCAGCGCCCTGAGCCGGTGGAAGGTGAGCTCAACACCGAGCTCGATGAGGGCATCACTTCATTCACCCCCGATGGCATGACGATGTATCTGACCAAGGCTCGCCGTGAGCCCAACGCCCCCACCGGCGTGGAGATTTACACCTCGCAGCGCAGCGATGCCAAATGGTCAGCTCCCGTGAAATTTGAAATTACCGCCGATACCCTCTCCAACTATGGCCACCCGGCCGTCTCGCCCGATGGCCGATGGCTCTACTTCAGCTCTGACATGCCCGGCGGCAGCGGCGGCTACGACATCTGGCGCGTCAATCTGCAAGAGCGACAAGGCTCGCTCGAAAACCTGGGCGAATGGATTAACACCAAGGGCAATGAGATGTTTCCATACGTGCGCTCCGATTCCTTATTATACTTCGCCTCCGATGGCCGCGCCGGTTATGGAGGCCTTGACATATATCGCGCCGAGCTGACCAAGTCAGGCGGCTGGAGCGTCACAAATATGGGCACACCCATCAACTCCTCTGCTGATGACTTCGGCATCACCTTCGGCCCGGGAGAGAGCGGCTTCTTCAGCTCAAACCGTGGCGACAACCGAGGCTATGACCACATATACTCTTTCAATCTGCCCGACCTGAAAGTTACGGTGTCCGGGTGGGTTCTTGACCGCGATGAAGAGCCGGTGCCCGGCGCCGTGATACGCATCGTGGGCAACGACGGCTCCAACCAAAAGCAGGTGGCGCGCGATGACGGCTCATTCTCATTCCCCCTCGACCGTGGTGTCAGCTATGTGATGCTCGCCGGCGCCAAGGGATATCTCAATGCCAAGCAGGAGTTTACCTCTGACACCGCCGAGGAAGACGCCGAGTATGGCGTGGACTTCATTCTCGCATCAATCACTAAGCCCGTGGTTATAGAGAATATATTCTATGACTTCGACAAAGCATCGCTTCGCCCCGAGTCAAAGCAAGCTCTCGATGAGATGGCTCAGGTGATGCGCGACAATCCAAATATCACCATCGAAATGGCGTCGCACACTGACCGCCACGGCACTGATGAGTACAACATTGACTTGTCATCGCGGCGCGCTCGTTCGGTCATTGACTACCTCATCTCAGTGGGCATCGCGCCCGAAAGGCTGCAATCACAAGGCTACGGAGAGTCGCGCCCCAAGGTCATCACCAAGAAATTAGCACGCGAGTACCCGCAGTTTGCCGAAGGCACGGAGCTGACTGAGGAGTATATCCTGACACTCTCGCCCGAAGACCAGGACGCTGCCGACCAGATTAACCGCCGCACCGAGTTTCAAGTCTTGTCGATTGATTATCAGATGTTCTGATGTCGCGCACCATTGTCGAAACACCGGCCTCGCCTATACGCATTACGCCCGACAGCCGCATTGCCATGCTGGGGTCGTGCTTCACTGACAATGTAGGCTCGCGCCTTGAAGCTGACGGCTATAGCGTGGTGCACAACCCCATGGGGCCACTTTTCAATCCGGCCTCGATAGCATCAGTGGTATGTAGGCGTGAGCCATACGCCATGCGCGATTTGCGGCAAGAGCCTGATGGCGTATGGCACTGTCTGGCCTATGCCTCGCGATACCTCGATGCTGACTCTGATGCCCTGCTGGCACGCGTAAATGCCGAATTCAGCGCCCTGCGCCACGCTCTCGATGAGGCTGATGTGCTGATATTCACCTTCGGCACCGCTTTTGTCTTTGAAGAGATAGCCACCGACAGAATTGTCGGCAACTGCCATCGCATACCGGCGCGCGAATTCCGGCGCCGCCGCCTCTCCATTGACGAGATTGTAGAACTATGGCGCCCGCTAATGCAGTCATGGAGCCGCGCCGACAAGCGCCCGGCCGTGATCTTCACCGTCAGTCCCATACGACACACCGCCGACACCCTCCACGGCAACAACCTCAGCAAAGCAATCTTGCATCTCGCCATTGACCAGCTCGTGGCTGAATATGACTTTGCCGAGTATTTTCCGGCTTTTGAAGCAGTTATCGATGATTTGCGCGACTACACTTTTTATGCTGACGATATGAAACACCCGGCTCCGGAGGCTGTGGATTACATATATCAAATATTCAACAATGCGTATATATCTCATAACATATAGCGATGAATACTACCTACTCCACTGATATCTTTAACGACCCTGACATAAAGTATCTGCTCACCGACTCTCGCGACCTGCGCGATGCGGCGGCGACAGTGTTTTTCGCGCTGACCACAGCCTCGTCTGACGGCCACCTATACATCGCGGAAATGCTTGACAAGGGTGTCAGACGCTTTGTGGCTCGCCACAAGCCTGCCGATGCCCCTGCCGATGCCCAATTCCTAATCACAGACAGCCCCGAGGCTGTGCTCCAACGCATAGGCCACGACAGGCGACGTGCCACGAATGCCACCATCATTGCCGTCACCGGCAGCATTGGCAAGACCGTGGTCAAAGAGCTACTGTTCAACGCATTGGTGCAGACACACAGGGTGTCAAGAAGCCCGCGCAGCTACAACTCGCAGATTGGTGTGCCCCTATCGCTATGGGAGATACAGTCCGATGACGACTACGCCATAATCGAGGCCGGCGTCGATGCCGCCGGACAGATGACCTCGCTCGCCGATATCATAGAGCCTAACATCGGCATCATCACTCGCATCACAGATGAGCACAGCGGCGGTTTCAGCTCGCGCCGCCAAAAAATCGAGCAAAAGGCGATGCTCTTTGCCTCAGTATCAGATATCATTTACGATGGCGATGATGCCGAGGTGGAGAGCGTGCTCCGGCAGATGTACCCCCATAAACGCCTTCATGCCGCTCACGGCGCCGGCTCGGCAGTAAATACCTCGTTGGCACGCGAGACGCTCCGAGTGCTGGGCTTTGACACTGATGCCATAACGGCGATGACAGAGAGCCAGAACACTGACATAGACACACGCCTCGATGTGCGCGAAGGCACCGGCGATACGCTCATCATAAATGATATGTTCACCCCCGATGTGCGCTCTATCGAAGCCGCTATGGCGTTTATGCGCCGCCGGGCTGTGGCATCGCAGCGGCGCTGTGTGCTGCTGCTCGGTGAGCTGATGAGCCGATACGGCGAGACCGCCGCCGACACATATCGCAAGGTGGCTGCCGCTGCCGCCGATTATGGCATAGGCGAGGTGTTTGCCTCTGACGATTGCGCCGATGCCTATGCCGACATTTTCAGCGAGCGAGGCGTTTCATTCTCAGCCGTGAAAGGGGGCGTCAGCGACTTGCCCGACCTTAGCCGCCGCATGATTTTGGTATGCGGCATGCCCGCCACGGTGGCTGCGATGCTTGAAAACCCGCGCCACGAGACCACCCTCGATGTCAACCTTGATGCACTCATTCATAACTTCAACCATTATCGCAGCCTCGTCAAGCCCACCACCGGCGTTATCGCTATGGTCAAGGCCTCGGCTTACGGCATGGGAGCGCTCGAGGTGGCTAAGACGCTCCAAGCCCAGGGCGCTGCTTATCTCGCTGTGGCCGTCGTCGATGAGGGTGTGGCGCTGCGCCGTGCCGGCATCACTATGCCCATTATGGTGCTCAACCCCATCACCACCAACTTCAGAGCGCTCGTAGATTACAGGCTTGAGCCGGCAGTGTTCTCTCTGCGCGAATTAGAGACACTCCTCGCCCACTTGCCCGAGCCTTCAGCCACAGAGAATCCCTACCCCATACACATCAAGCTCGACACCGGCATGCACCGCGTAGGATTTATCGCCGAGGAGCTGCCGGCGCTCGCCCGCGTGCTCAAAGCCACACGCCGAGTGGCTGTGGCCACGGCGTTCTCTCATCTTGCTACGGCTGACTGCCTTGACAAAGATGACTACACCGATTTGCAGCTCCAAACTTTTGCGAGCATGACACACACCCTGCGTCAAGGCATAGGCTATGACTTTAAGCGCCATATCCTCAACACCGCAGGCATACAACGCCGCCCCGAATATCAATATGACTATGTGCGCCTCGGCATCGGCCTTTATGGCATAGATCCTGTCAATGTCGCTGACCCGGGGCTCGACGTAGTGGCCACGCTGCGCACGCGCATCATCTCGCTGCATAATTGGCAGCCGGGTGTCACCGTCGGCTATGGCAGATATGGCCGCATTGACAAGCCCTCGACGATAGCCACCATACCCATCGGATATGCCGATGGCATCAACCGCCACTTCGGGCGCGGCGCGGCATCGTTTGTGGTCAAAGGCGTGGAGTGCCCCACGGTGGGGAATATATGCATGGACCTGTGTATGATTGATGTAACTGACGTGCCCGGCGGCGCCGCTATAGGCGACGAAGTTGAAATCTTTGGCCGGCACGCCTCGGTGCGCCGCCTCTCTGACACGCTCGGCACCATACCCTACGAGATACTCACTTCAATCTCGCCGCGCGTGGCGCGAATATACTATCGCGAGTGATAGCTATACATAGCGTGCACACTATACCACCGCAATACAATAGGCGGGCGACTCTCTCGATGTGAGCCGCCCGCCGGTGCGTTTATGGTTGTTCAGTAAGTGATTATTTCACAAACTTGATAGCCTCGTTGCCGCGTTTTGCGATATAAACGTTGCCCTCTACGAGGTTGTTGACACGCACACCCTGCAGATTGTAGTAAACGGGAGCTACGTTGGCGTCAACAGCTACATCAGCTACACCGGCAGCGCTGGTGAAGGTGACAATCTTGGTATCAAAGTCAAAGCTGATTTCATAGCGGCCGGTGAGGTTGATGTTCATCTCGTCAGAGTGACCTACAACTACGAGTTCTGATTGCAGACATGTCTCATTGATTTCATCTGCTGAGAATTCGCCGTGGCCATACTGGGTGCCCCAACCGGTGTTGGTGATTTTGAAGTAGTTGGTGCCTTCGGTGTTGTAGAAGAGATCGGTAACCACTGATATCACAGAGCCTTCGCGAGGCATCTCAAGGCCGCCATCGCCGGCAGTCCAGCCTTCGGCGATGCAGTCGCCTACAAAGTACCATTTGATAAGGCCATCAGGCTCACCTGTTACAACTACAGAGAAGTCTTTGGTGTCAAGGGTTACCACTGCATTATTCACTGTGGTGAAGCCATCAAAGGTGATGTTGCCTGAAGGGGTATCTACCTTGTTGCCCATCATGAACTTCTCGCCCAGAGTCAGGACAGCTTCGGCTGACGGCGAGCCGTAGTCGTATTCTTCAGTCCAGCTGCCATCGTTGATTTTGAAACCGGTGCTCAGGCTCTCAAGCTCCAGTTGGAACACGCCGTCTTGGCCTTCAACGGCTGTGAACGTAGGACCATCGGCCGGGCTCCAGATTTCTTGACCATTGATGCCATTGCCTACGATGTGCCAGGTCACGTCTTGCGCAGATGCGCACATTCCCATTGCCGCAGCAATGAGTGCGAAGTAATACTTCTTCATTTTGATTGGATTTAGTAATTAAAGGATTTTGTTTTAAAATGGTTTATGTGTAACTCTTTACACTTTGCCAAAGGTAAGTATTTATTACGACACAGCAAACAATTTAACTATTGTTAACTTAAAATTCCACTCGTTTGCATGACACATCAAGCAAGGTGTATATTACAAATAACGGCCCTTTTGCCTTTTTGGATAAAATATTGGCCATTTAGTCTGCTGCCATTCATAATACTACACCTATATAATTGTTTTAAACCGATTTTTTGCGTACCTTTGCATCTTGCTACGGCACTATATAAGCAACATTACAACCACCATAACAGGACTCAATGCTGATATCATCATCACTTGCCACCTTTGGCCGTTATTGCCTCTTTATGAAGCGAGTGTTCTCGCTGCCCGACCGCTGGGGGGTCTTCGGCAAACGCACCATCGCCGAGGTAGGCAAATTAGGACTCGACTCTATACCGCTGGTAATAATAATATCTATATTTATAGGCGCGGTAATTGCTATACAGATGCAGCTCAATGTGTCATCACCAATGATGCCTGCATACTCGGTAGGACTCGCTACGCGTGAAATCATATTGCTCGAATTTTCCAACTCCATCTTATGCCTGATACTCGCCGGCAAGGTGGGCTCAAACATTGCATCGGAGATAGGCACTATGCGTGTCACCGAGCAGATTGACGCCCTGGAGATTATGGGCGTCAATTCAGCCAACTACCTGGTGCTGCCCAAGGTGGTGGCGTTTGTGCTGTTTATGCCCGTGCTCGTAATTCTGTGTATGGGCACTTCATTCTTCGGCGGATATATGGTGGCCGTGCTTACTGACCTGATATCGGTATCCAAATTTGTATATGGCCTCCAAGCTATGTTCCAGGAGTGGTATGTATGGTATGGTTTAATCAAATCGCTCGTATTTGCTTTTATCGTGGCATCGGTGTCATCGTTCTACGGATACTATGTCAAAGGCGGCGCCCTCGATGTGGGCAAAGCATCAACCAACGGCGTGGTGGCAAGCTCTATCCTGATATTGCTTTTTGATGTAATACTCACTAAAATCCTGCTCCAATGATTGAAGCAAAAAATATATCCAAGACCTTTGACGGCCGCACCGTGCTCCACTCTGTCAGCGCCACCTTCGAGGCCGGCAAGACCAACCTCATCATCGGGCAGAGCGGCTCCGGCAAGACCGTGCTGATGAAATCGCTCGTAGGCCTTGTCACTCCCGAGGAGGGCGAAATACTTTTTGACGGCCGCGACATCATGCGCATGAACACGGAGCAAAAAAAGCAGCTGCGCAAAGAGATAGGCATGCTCTTTCAAGGCTCGGCCCTCTTTGACTCCGAGACCGTGCTGGGCAATGTGATGTTCCCGCTGGTGATGTTCACTAACCAATCTTACAACGAGATGCGCGCCAGAGCCATGTTCTGCCTCGAGCGTGTCAACCTCATCGGTGCTGAAGACAAGTATCCCGCCGAGATTTCAGGCGGTATGCAAAAGCGTGTGGCTATCGCCAGAGCAATAGCGCTTAACCCCAAATACCTCTTCTGCGACGAGCCCAACTCCGGCCTTGACCCTAAGACATCTATTGTGATTGACGAGCTCCTCAGCGACATCACTCACGAATACAATATCACCACCGTAATCAACACTCACGACATGAACTCTGTGCTCGGCATCGGTGAGAATATCGTATTCATCAACAAAGGTCACCGCGAGTGGGTGGGCAATATGCACCAAATCTACAACACTGACAATGCCACCCTCAATGACTTTGTCTTTGCCACGGAGCTGTTTCAGCAAGTGCGGCGCTATGTAGCCGACAATGGTCGAGGCGCAACCAATCACATTAAGCTCAATTCCTGATAATCATACTGATAATCATTTCATCACACTCTGCATTTATATCATGTCGGTAAGTAAAGACACCAAGATATATGTAGCCGGCCATAGAGGCCTCGTCGGCTCTGCCATTTGGAGCAACCTTCTCAGCCGTGGATACCACAACCTGGTGGGACGCTCGCACGCCGAGCTTGATCTCCTCGATCCGGTGGCTGTAAAGCGCTTCTTTGATGAGCAGCAGCCCGAGATGGTGGTGCTCGCCGCCGCTCATGTGGGCGGCATTATGGCCAACTCGATCTATCGCGCCGATTTCATTTATCAAAACCTACAGATACAGCAAAACGTCATTGGCGAGGCCTTTCGCCACGGCGTAAAAAAGCTGCTCTTCTTAGGCTCTACCTGCATATACCCACGTGAGGCTCCGCAGCCGATACCTGAAGATGCGCTCTTGACATCGGCGCTCGAATACACCAACGAGCCCTATGCCATCGCCAAAATCGCCGGGCTGAAGATGTGCGAGGCCTTTAACCTGCAGTATGGCACCGACTATATAGCCGTGATGCCTACCAACCTCTACGGCCCACGCGACAATTTTGACCTCGTCAACTCACATGTGCTGCCGGCGATGATGCGCAAGATGCACCTCGCCAAGCTGCTGTCGCTCGCTGACTATGATGCTCTGCGCGAGGACCTGAGCCGGCGACCCATTGCCGGCCATGACCACACAGCTATGAGTGATGCCCAAATAGCTGACTTGCTCGCAACCTTTGGCATACACCGTGACCACCTCGACCTATGGGGCTCCGGCACGCCGCTGCGCGAATTCCTGTGGAGCGAAGATATGGCCGATGCATCAGTGTATATGCTACTGAATATCTCGTTCAAGCAGATGCTTGAAGCCAAGGGCGATGCACCGCTGACCAACTTCCACATCAACATAGGCACCGGTAAAGAGGTGACCATAGCCGAGCTCGCCGAGATGATACGCGCCACCGTAGGCTTTGGCGGCGAGATACGTTGGGACGCCTCAAAGCCTGACGGCACTATGCGCAAGCTCTGCGATGTGACCAAGCTGCACGCTCTCGGCTGGCGACACACCGTGGAGCTGCCCGATGGCGTCAGCCGCTTGTATCAATGGTATCTGTCTAACAAGTAATATTATCTGATATTACCGGTCATCGTCACTCTATCATTGCACGACATGCTCCACAACGCCCCTTTCTGGATATCCTCGCTAATAATTTTGGTATGTGAAATCGCATACTACAAGATAGCCACAATGTTGCGCATAGGCTCGCCGGTGACGCCTCGCTCGTCGCACAAAGTGTTCACTGCCACCGGCGGCGGCATCACCACCATCGTGGCGCTCATTTGCTACTACATCTGTTGGGGATATACCCAATCCACTGACAACACCATGATGCTCATCGGCGGCCTGACACTCGCCATTGTGTCATACTGCGATGACCTCCGCAATCTGTCGCCTCTATTGCGCCTTATGCTGCATGTGGCTGTCGTAGCCGGTGTGTTCCACAATATGATGTTCAATGGCCATATTGACTATTTTGTGATGATACTTATATTCGGCGTAGGTATCATCAATGCGTTCAACTTTATGGACGGCATCAATGGTATGCTCGCGCTATATGGGTGCGTAGTGCTCTCCACACTCATATACACCATCAATATGTTTATGCCCGAGTCATCAATGCTGCCGCTGTTAGCATTGCTCCTGGTGTCACTCTTAGCCTTCGCCATCTTCAATCTGCGCATACGGGCGCTGCTCTTCTGCGGCGATGTAGGCGCCATCACCATAGGCTTCTTCGTGGCCGTAGCGCTGACGCTGGTTATCTTCAGCACATCGCATATATCCATGCTGGTGTTTGTGGCTGTTTTCTTAGTCGATACATTCTTCACCATCATACAGCGCTTGTTTGCCGGAGAGCATATCCTTGAGCCTCACCGTCACCACCTATATCAGGTGCTCACCTTCAAGCGCTCTGTGCCGCATCTGTATGTCTCCGCCGCTTACGCTGCTATCCAAGCCGCCATCAATGTGATATGGTTCACCATTCCCAACGGCGGCCGTCTGGCCTATGCCATCGTAGTGTATGGCGTGCTCACAAGCATATACTTCTATCTCAAACGTCTCCGCACCAAATAAGCCTCTATACCACCCCCTTATCTAAGGAATTTGGGCGGAAGGATGTAGATACCAAAAGAGATGCCCACATTCCATTTGGCGCCCGGCGATGTGGAGTAATTGGCATATACGTTAAGTGAGGCAAAGGGAAAACGATAGGTGACATCGGCCTCGCCGAAAAATTCGGGCGAGTGAAACCACCGGCCATAGACGGCGGTGTCGGTATCTGCTACTTCGCATATCTCGCGCAACGGCATAAAGCCGTAGCACTGCAGGCGCGCCGTCAGATTGTCATTGAAACGATAGATAGGCACCACGCCGGCAGCGATGAAGCTGTTGGCGCGAAACGCCGGGGCAAAAGCGTTGCGCGACGATGGCGTAGGCGCAAAATCCGGGGCGCCGGTGATTGATGCGCCATAGCTTTGCAGCAGCTCGCGCGTAGATAGCATAATATCACTCTCCAGACCTAAGGCAAAACGCTTGGATAGTTCCCAATAGTTGCGGCTGCGCAGCTCCACTTGCAGCCATTTGAGGCTGTGGCGCGCGTAGGTGAGCATTTGTGTCTCCTGCATTGCTGCAGGCGTTGACTCTGATGCCTCAGCAGCTATGTCATCAGGGCTCTCGGCAGCGGGCCGGTCAAGCCGATAGTTGCCCAGCACGCCCATAGCCTTGATTTGATAAAATGCGCCCTTGGTGGGAAATGACACATCATCAATAGTGTTAGACGTAAACGCGGAATAAGCCTGGCCTAAGTTGTAGTAGGCATGGTCATGACCGCGCCGATAGCTCTCGATGCGATTGTTAGGATAATACCGGCTGTGCAGGTGGCCATAACCGCCGCCTACATCAAATTTAGCTTTCGCTCCGGCGGCGATGCTCCACTGCAAGCGCCCGAAGTACTCGTGGTCAATGATAAACGACGGATTGCTATCATCGTAAAACAGACGGTCGCTGTCAGAGAACTTTGACCGCGTGGCCACACCTTCCAGCTCGAGCGCCGAGGGGGTGTGAGTGTGCAAAAAGAGCCTTGCGCCTAATATACCGGCCATCAGGCTCTGACCCACGTAGGCATTGGCGTAGGCATTGATAGAGCTGAAACTGAGCGTGGAGTAATCAGCAGAGAGAAAGACAAAGCTGTTGACTGACGATGTGATATATCCGCCAAAGCCTATTCTGAAATTATTCTTCACCGACGCGGCCAAGTCAAGAGTAAACAGCCCGGTAGTGTCGTTGGCTACGGCATGGGGCTGCAAGTCACGCAGCTTGCCTGACGACACGGCCCTGTAAAATGACTCCTTGGCTTGCTTTATGCCGAAGGTGTCAGCCTTATTGCGGTCAAAGAGATACTTTATGTATTTATTCTGGCGAGGCGTAGCTCCGCTCACGGCCACTGTGTCAAAATGGAGATATGGCGTGTGAGCCTTGAAAGCGTTGCGGCGCTGTAGCAATGTCGCTGCGGCGCGCCGCGCCGTGACTCTGGTCTTGATTGAGTCCATCATGCTGACTGCCTGACGGTAACCGATGTTGTAAATCTCCTGAGCCTTGGCAAAGTCAAGAAGATTATATCGGCGCAAATCCACGTGTATCCTGATGCCTTCGTCTGCCGGCAAATCATAGTCGCCATCTTGCACCACAAGATTGTCAAGCTGGTCCATTATCGACGTGGCCGGGCCGCTGCTCGGCGTGGAGACATCTACACCTATCATTATTGATGGCGCAAAGTCATGGCGCATCACATCAAAAGGAAAATTGTCATAAATGCCACCGTCATAGAGCATTTTGCCATTTATCCGAGTAGGCTGAAACACAATGGGGAAGCTCATTGAGGCGCGTATGGCATCGCCCAGCGAGCCTGACGAGAGCACCACCTTACGCTTATCAGCCACATCGGCAGCCACGCAGCGATATGGCACGAAGAGCTTGTCGAAATCGCCCTTACATTGGTCAGTATAAGCCGAAAACAGCTCCATAAACGCAAAATTCATAGGCAGCGGTGATATCAGGCTTGACGGCACCTTCAGCCCGGGCGAGCCCGAGCCAATGGTCGATGATGCCGATGATGCATTGTGACCGCCGATATCCACCGATAGCATTGTAGGAGTCTGGCGCGAGGTGTTGAAAAAGAAACGCCGCTTGGGGTCAATCTGCCCGGTGGACCAATACATAAAGTCTTTTGACAACATCAGTGCCAACATCTCGTCAGGCGTGTAGCCGGCAGCATACAGGCCGCATACTATTGCACCCATTGAGGTGCCGCATACATAGTCAATCGGTATATCGTTGTCCTCCAACGCTTGTATCACGCCTATGTGTGCTATGCCCTTAGCACCGCCTCCGCTGAGCACCAAGCCTACGGCCTGGTTTTCAACGGCCGTAGTATCGACAACTTGTGACAAGCAAACGATATGTGCCGCCACAGCTATCACCACAGCCACAATACATCGCCGCCACGTCAATGACATATCATCACCACCACAGCGCGTCATAATCATTGTGCTGTGATAAACGAGTCCTTAAATCCCAGGAAATAAAGCACGCCGTCAAGACCGATTGACGAAATTGACTGCTTGGCAGTCTGCTTCACCTTTGGCTTGGCATGGAAGGCAATGCCCAGACCGGCGGTGGCAAGCATAGGCAAGTCATTAGCGCCATCGCCCACTGCTATCGTCTGCGCTATGTTGATGTTCTCCACCTGTGCTATTATGCGCAGAAGCTCGGCCTTGCGCTTGCCATCTACGATGTCTCCTACATATCTGCCCGTGAGCTTGCCATCTACTATTTCAAGCTCATTAGCATAGACATAATCGATGCCGAATTTCTGCTTCAGATAATTACCGAAGTAAGTAAAACCGCCCGATAGTATAGCGGTCTTATAGCCGGTGCGTTTCAACACCTGCATCATCCGCTCCACACCCTCGGTTATCGGCAGATGCTCTGCGATATCACGCATCACACTCTCATCAAGACCTTTGAGCAGAGCCACACGTTCCTTAAAGCTTTCGTTGAAGTCTATCTCGCCACGCATCGCCCGCTCAGTGATTTGCCGCACTTGCTCTCCCACGCCGGCGCGGTCAGCGAGCTC
>JAEDNZ010000117.1 GCA_016302215.1 Muribaculaceae bacterium | reverse complement strand
GCATCAATAGGCACGATAGCGCGGGAAGGCCGACAGCAAGACGTAAAATGCTATTGACCATACCAGCCCCGAGAAGCCGCCGCTGATGACAAAGGCTACCGACGCTATTATCAAAGCGTAGCGCGCAAAATTTTCCGATGGCGAGAAGTTCTTAAACTTCAGCGAGAACATACGCATCCTGCACACCATCAGCAGCGACACACCTATTATCACCGCTATCATCACCACATCGCCTGGATACACATAGCGAGCAATCCAGTCGCAGGCGCCTATCCAAAAGATAGCGTTGGCAGGTATCGGCAGGCCCTTAAAGACCGTAGATTGCGTGGTATCAACATTGAAAATAGCGAGCCTCAGCGCTCCCATTGCCGGAATAAACATGGCGGCAAAGGCAGCCCAGGGGTGCGACGAGTGCAGCTGCATCACATTGAGCACGAGCATGGCCGGCGCCACACCAAAGCTCACCACGTCAGCCAGCGAATCAAGCTCGCGCCCTATGGCCGAGTAAGCCTTTAGGATGCGGGACGAAGCGCCATCGCAGAAGTCAAACAGCGCCGCAGCGGCGATGAAGATATATGTCCAGATGCGACCGTCAAGGCCGGCAAAGGTATCTGTGAGATGGAAAGCCATATACACTGCCACGCAGCCCGAGATGAGGTTGCAGCAGGTGATGGCGTTAGGTATTGATGATATGATACGTCTAATCATTAGCATAATATTAGGGCTTAAGCCGCCCGATGAGTGTGATGCCGCCGATAGTCTTGTCGCCGACATTGACAAAGGTTTCGGTGCCTATAGGCAGGAAGATATCCACACGCGAGCCAAATTTGATAAATCCCATGTGGTCTTCGATAGAGGCCTCGATGCCCGGCTTGGCATAGGTGACCACGCGGCGCGCCACGGCGCCGGCCACTTGCCTTACGAGCACTTCTTGCCCGGAGGGGGTGCGAATCACCACCGTAGAGCGCTCATTCTCGGTGCTCGATTTGGGCAGATATGCGGCCATATAACGTCCCGGCTGATGCTTGGCATACACCACTTCGCCATCAACGGGGAACCAATTAGCGTGAACATTGAAGATACTCATGAACACCGAGAGCTGCAGCGCCTTACCCTTGATGTACTCCGGTTCATAGACCTCCTCAAGAGCCACCACGGTGCCGTCGGCACTGGCGATAACGGCATTATGTCTGTCGCCAGTAAAGTTGCGCTTGGGCGAGCGGAAAAAGTTTACAACAAGGGCATAAATCACTCCCAACACCGATGTGGCGGAGATAGCTATCCACAGAGGCTCTACCCACAGCCACAATGGCACCACTGCCGCTGCTATTAATAGCGCCACGACAATCAGTATATTTGTGCCTTCATGATGTATCTTTACTCTCATTATATCCGGTTAAGCTTGTCTAAACTTAGGTTTAATAGTAATTGCATTATGCAAAGATAGTGCAAAATAATAAGATACACGCTATTTTTTGGTATTTTTCGCAAAAATGCGAGTAAAAAAGTCATTTTTTCGTTTTTTTTGCCCTACTATCACTCTGCGATGGCTTTTTTTGACTACCTTTGTAGATATAGTATCCACAGACAATAGTCATATTAGTAAACAAAAAATCACAACATACCCATCACCTCATCTACACAAAGCCACCATGAAAAAATACGATTTTGACTGTGTCATTGACCGCCACGGCACTGCGGCGGTGAAATATGAGGGCCTCGACGCCATGTTCGGGCGCCACGACGTAACGCCCCTCTGGATAGCCGACCTTGACTTTGCCGTGTGCCCCGACATCGTAGCGGCGCTCAAGCGCCGTCTCGAGCACCCCGTGCTCGGATATTCCGAGGCGCCTGAGAGCTATTGGCAGGCCATCATTGACTGGCAGCGCCGCCGCCATGACTTCACCATCGAGCGTCACGAGCTGGCTTTTGTGCCGGGTGTTGTCAAAGGCATAGCCTACGCCGTCAACTTCTTCACGCAGCCGGGCGACAGGATTGTGATACAGCCGCCGGTATATCACCCCTTCCGCATGGTCATTGAGGGCAACTTCCGCCGCGTGGTGGAAAACCCGCTCATCTTTGACGGCAAGAGCTATCACATGGACCTCGAGGGTCTGCGACGCGTCATTGATTATGAGCGCCCGCGCATGATGATACTCTGCAACCCCCACAACCCCATAGGCATACAGTGGGACCGCGACACGCTCACCGAGGTGGCGCGTATATGTCGCAGCTCGGGCGTCGTAGTCGTCAGCGATGAAATCCACGGCGACCTGATGCTCGAGGGCGGCAAGCACCTGCCCTTCGTTGACAGCTGCGAAGAGGCCCGCTCCATAGCCATCACGCTCGGCGCCCCGTCAAAGACGTTCAATATCCCGGGGCTGGTGAGCTCGTGGATGGTGGTCAAAGGCGACGCCCTGCGGCGCGACTTCTATAAATGGCTTGAAGCCAACGAGTTCAGCGCGCCCGTGATGATATCCACCATCGGCGCCGAGGCCGCATACACCGCCGGCGAGCAGTGGCTCGATGAGATGCTGGAATATGTGGCTGACAACATCACCTTTGTGGAGAATTATCTGCGCGAGCACCTCTGCGGCAAGGTCACGATGGTGCGCCCCGAGGCTTCATTCCTGGTGTGGCTCAATTTCAACGAGTTAGGTCTCTCGCAAGAAGAGCTGATGCACCTGCTGCTTGACAAGGCCCACCTCGCCCTCAACGACGGCGCTATGTTTGGCCGCCAGGGCTTGGGATTTATGCGCCTCAACGTGGGCACACCGCGATGTGTCCTCGCTCAGGCTCTCGACCACATCAAGAGCGCCATCAACAGCACTATACCACCCTGCCGATAACGTCATCATCACCACTACTCTCACCCACCATCGCTATGAATATCAGACTCTTGCCCCCCGATGGGATATTAGAAACCACCATAGACTTGCCGCTGAGCAAAAGCGTAAGCGCTCGCGCCCTCGTCATCAACGCCCTGACACAGCCACAGGCTGTAATACGCCCGGAGGACATAGCGCAGTGCGATGACATTGCAGCGCTGATATTAGCCCTGGGCTCAGACCACGGCGCTATCAGCGTGGGGGCATCGGCCACTGCCATGCGCCTGCTCACTGCATACTATGCCGCACGGCGCGGCAGCGATGTCACCCTCGGCGGCACAGAGAGTCTCAACGCCCGCCCCGTGGCCATCCTCGTAGATGCTCTGCGTGCCTTGGGCGCCGACATCAGCTATTTGGGAGAGGAGGGCTATCCGCCATTGGCAATAAAGGGCAAGGCCCTCAGCGGCGGCAGCATCACCATTGATGCCACCGAGAGCTCGCAGCACGTCAGCGCCTTGATGCTCATAGCGCCGCTGCTCGCCGAGCCATTGCAAATCACTCTCGCCGGCAACGCGGTGTCTATGCCTTACATACGCATGACGGCGCAGATGATGGAGCGCTGCGGCGTCGCCGTCACCATCGAGCGCGATGTCATCACCACGGCTCCGGCGCAATATCGCGCGCCGAGCACACCCCTGCGCGAGCGCGATTGGTCAGCGGCAGCGTTATGGTATGAGATAGCGGCAGTGACCGCCGGATGGGTCACCCTCCGAGGCATGCATCATAAGGCGCTGCAAGGCGATGCCGCCATTGCAGACATCTTCCCACGGTTAGGAGTGCTCACCGAGTGGACTGACGAGGGCGCTGAGCTGTCAGCCACGCCCGACCTTTACTCACGCCTTGACCTCGATGTGAGCGACATACCCGACATGGTGCCGGCGCTGGTGGCTACCTGCTGTCTCATCGGTGTGCCATTCACGCTCAAAGGCGTGGGGCGGCTGCGCATCAAAGAGAGCGACCGCGTCGGCGCGCTCATCGCCGAGATGGCCAAGATAGGCTGCCCGCTCACTATGGAGGGCAGCGACACTCTGGTGTGGGAAGGCTCACGGCTGCCCATCACCGAGATGCCCGTATTTGACAGCCACGGCGACCACCGCATAGCCATGGCCTTGGCGGCAGTGAGCTGCTTTGTGCCGGGCATCATCATCAAGGGGGCCGAGGCGATAAGCAAATCATACCCCGACTTTTGGGCTGACATGCAGGAGGCCGGCTTCACCATCGCTGATGCTGATGCCGACGTCCCCGACAACGCCCGCGAAGACACCACCGGCGAGGAGGCGCCACAGGCCTGACAATGGAGATAGCGCTCTACATATTGGCGGCATTGGCGGCTGTAGGGCTGATACTCTACATCATTGACCGCCGGCAGCGACCCGAGGCCGCCGAGACGTCTTCTGAGCCTGACGCTGACAGCGCTGACAGCGGCTGCTGCGGCATGCACATCACCTGCGAGCGCGACAGCCTGCTCGCGGCGGTGAGCGACAAGATAGAATATTACGACGACGAAGAGCTTGACGCATACGCCGGCCGCAGCGCCGATGACTACGCCGCCGATGAGATAGAGACATTTCGCGACGTGATGCTCACGCTGAAGCCCGACGAGATAGCCGGATGGGCGCGTAGCCTGCAGCTGCGCGGCATCACCCTACCCCAGGGCGTCAGAGACGAGCTGATAATGCTCGTGGCTGACGAGCGCGCCGCCCGCGCCGCCCACCCGGTCCAATAACCCCTCACACCCTAAAGAAACTCAAACACGCTCACTCACGATGCAGATATTTGAACTCTTTGACTATCCGTTTTTTGTCAACGCCCTGATAGGCGTGGTGCTCATTAGCATCTCGGCCGCCATAATCGGCACATACATCATCTCGCGCCGCCTCGTGGCCATCAGCGGTGGCGTCACTCACGCCTGCTTCGGCGGCCTGGGGCTGGGCTACTTCTTAGGCATCAACCCGGTGGTGATGGCTGCTGTTTTTGCCGTAGCCTCGTCGGCGGGCGTGGAGTGGCTGTCGGCGCGATGCAATGTGCGCGAAGACTCGGCCATCGCCGTGGTGTGGTCGCTCGGCATGGCCGTGGGTGTGCTGTTCGTGTTTCTTACGCCCGGCTACGTGCCCGAGCTCAATTCTTTTCTTTTCGGCAACATACTCACCATCTCCACGAGCGACCTGCTGCTCTTTGGCGGCTACACCGCTGTGCTCGTGGCCTTCTTCGCGCTGCACTACCGCCATATCATAGCCTGCGCCTTTGACCGCGACTTTGCCGCCACAAGGGGGCTGCCGGTGAAATTCACCTCCTACGCTATGACCGTGATGGTGGCCCTGTGCATCGTGCTGACAATACGCCTTGTGGGCATCATGATGCTCATGTCGGTGTTCTCTCTACCTATGATGACCGCTGAAATCTTCAGCCAGCGCTACAGCCGCATGACGCTGATATCCGTGGCCATAGCTCTCTTTGCCGGCATCGGCGGGCTGATGTTAGGCACCATCGTAGATGTGCCTTGCTCGGCTATCATTGTCATCATCTTGGCCGTGATATTTGTCGTGGCGCGTGTATTCAAAGCTATTTTTCGCAACGTGCGCCACTCCTCCGTCCAAGCGTGATGGCGCGGCTCCACCCCACCTCAAGTTAAAGCAATCTCACACATAACCTCTAATATACTTTTACCCTTATGAAGTGTCGTGGATTTATATTTCGTTGCGTGGCAATGGCTTTAGTGATGAGCCAATGCACCCTTGCATCTGCCCAAAACCGGCAGGAACGCGCTAAAAAAGAAGGCTCGGAATATCTCCGCAAGGCTCTCTCCGGCGATGAGAATAGCGCCAAGAGCAGCAGCAAAAAGCCCGCGGCTGACAAGTCTGCCTCCAAGACGTCATCGGCCAAGAAGAAAGGCGCTGCCGCCGCCAAGACCCGCAAGGACCCCGGCACAGCTACCAAGCGCTCGCCCAAGACCGTCGAATTCACCATGGAGCAAATCGACATCGTGCGCAACTTCCGCGGCCCTCTCATTCAGTATGTGGG
>JAEDNZ010000116.1 GCA_016302215.1 Muribaculaceae bacterium | reverse complement strand
TGCCGATTTTTGCTGACTTCCGTGGTGAGTATGGCAATTTCGGCACGGGTCGAGTTGCGCCGTTCGTCGACTTCCGTATCGGTTATACTCCGACCGACATCTCAGGCTTCTATATGTCGCCATCGGTAGGTATCAGATATGCGATAAGCCCTAAAGCAGGCATCAACCTGTCGTTAGGCTACACAATGCAGAAATTTGAATATTTTTTCAGTTATGGAGGGTACTACGATGAAGGTACTGCCAACTGTGGAGGTTTTACAATTCGTTTAGGAATTGATTTCTAAACACCGGCGTCAATAGAGGCTGCGGCGTAAAAGATTACGGCGCAGCCTCGCTGTTTCTTATGCACCGAGCCGCCGTCGGATGTGTCGTGTGGCGCTGTGAAGGCGAGGTTTTGGCAGATGTGAAATTTTTGCTTATCTTTGCTGTGTAATCCTAAATATCACTTTTACCATGAGAATAGCTATATTACTGTCGGCAATGTGCGTGGCATTGTGGAGCAGCGCAGTGCCGCAGGGCACCAAACTCACAGGCACTATCATAGGCACAGCTCTGTCAGGCGATGCCGCCGGCAACGCCACCGAGAGTGAGAACACCAAGGCAATGGCCTTTGACGGCGATTTCGGCACGTATTTTAAGGCATACATAGGCCCTGACGAGTGGGGCTATAACCGCACATGGGTGGGCCTGGACCTGGGCGAGCCTCATGTCATCACGGGCGTGGGATATGCCGCGCGCCGTGAGCGCTCTTATAAGCTGCAATTAGCTATGGTGGAGGGCGCCAATGAGGCCGACTTCTCCGACGCCATGCCGCTGTATATCATACGCGATGAAGCCACGCCTTCTGACGTGATGACCTACGCTGACATCGAGGTGTCGCGCGGCTTTAGATATGTGCGCTTTATGTCGGGGCCGAGCGCCGCGTGCAACTTTGCCGAGATAGAGTTTTACGGCCATGCCGGCGTGGGCGATGACAGCCGTCTGTATCAGCTCACCGAGCTGCCCACCGTGGTTATCAACACCGAGGGGATGCGCATGATGCAGTATAAAGACGACAAGATAGCCTCTACGGTGCATATCATTGCCGATGGCGGCACATACCTGCTGAGCAAGACCGGCACCGAATGTAAGGGGCGTGGCAACGCCAGCTGGGAGTTCCCCAAGAAGCCGATGCGCCTGAAGTTTGACAAGAAGCAGCAGGTGCTGCCCGACGCCGCGGCCAGGTGCAAGAAGTGGACACTGATACCCAACTATGGCGATAAGTCGCTGATGCGCAACAAGCTGGCCTTTGACATGAGCCGAGCCATAGGCTTGAGCTATACCCCTTATTGCCGCTTTGTAGATGTAGTGTTCAACGGCGAGTATCAAGGCTGCTACCAGCTGTGCGACCAGGTGGAGGTCAACCCCGGGCGCGTGGAAATCACCGAGATGACGCCCGATGACGTTGCCGGCGAGGCGCTAACCGGCGGTTACCTCATAGAGGTTGACGCCTACGCCTACAGCGAGGCCTCGTGGTTTCAGTCAGACCGCGGCATACCCGTCACCATAAAGTCGCCCGATGAAGATGAAATCACGGCCGAGCAGTCAGCATATATAGCCTCACATTTCAATGCCTTTGAGCAGGCGGTGTTCAGCTACAACTACAGCGATGGCGACAACGGCTATCGCCGATACCTTGACATCGACAGCTTCCTGAAATACCTGATTGTGGGCGAGCTTGACGGCAACACCGACTACTACTGGAGCATATATATGGCCAAGGAGCGCGGCGATGACCACTTTGTGGTGAGCCCGGTGTGGGATGTGGATTTGGGCTTTGACAATGACAACCGCACCTATCCCATCTCAGCCAAGAATGACTACCTCTATCGCAGCGGCGGCTCGGTGGCCTCCGAGGCCATGGCGCAGCTCGCTGACCGCATCGTCAAGAGCGATGCCGCTGCCGCCGAGCGCATCAAATATCTGTGGTCAGACGCCCGCGTCAATCGCCACTTCAACCCGGTGTATTACGGCAAGCTCGTTGACCGCTATGCCGCACAGTTAGAGCAGTCGCAGCAAATCAACTTCCGCCGCTGGAATATCCTCAACGAATATGTGCATCAAAACCCCGTGGCCATGGGCTCGTATGCCGCCGAGGTGCAGCGCTTGAAGGACTATTTTGACTATCGCTTTGCCCAGCTTGACCGCATCATAGGCTTTGTTGACGTGGCGGTGACTGACCCGAGTATTGACCAGGAAGCCCTCGAGGAGGAGGAGCCGGAGAGCGGCGTCACTGCCATCGGCGCCGCCGGCATGCGCAGTGTCATCACCACCGATGGCGCCTGCGTGCGTTTTGGCGGCGATGACCGCTCAGACTCCTACACCATCTACACCTGCGCCGGCACCATCGCCGATAGCGGCCGCTGTGCGCGCGTGCTCTCCGCTCCACTGCGCCCCGGCATCTACATCGTGACCACCACCGCCGGCGCCGCCGCCAAGGTGCGCATCCGCTGATGGCGCTGACAATGAGGTGATTATCCAGCGCGGCGGCCCCGAGGCGCCGCACTATCCACGGCGTCAGACTCGTCAGACGTGTCAGACAAGTCAGACCGGCCGTTAGGCGGGGTGGGGGATTATTTGTGCATGAGGCGCGCCATATAGCGCTTGTCTTCGCGCTCTTTGATGGACTGGCGCTTGTCGTACTCTTTCTTGCCGCGCGCCAGGCCTATCACCAGCTTGGCGTAGCCGCGCGTGCTGATAAAGAGCTTGAGGGGCACGATGGTGAAGCCGGCCTCGCGCCCATTCTTTTCCAGCTCGCGTATCTCCTTGCGGTTGAGCAGCAGCTTGCGCTCGCGCCGCGCAGTGTGGTTGTTGTATGTGCCGTAGAAATATTCGGCGATATACATATTTTTGACCCACACCTCGCCGGCGTTGACATAGCAAAAGGTGTCGGCGAGGCTCGCCTTGCCCAGACGTATTGACTTAATCTCGGTGCCGGTGAGCACGATGCCGGCAGTGAAGGTGTCTAATATCTCGTAGTCAAAGGTGGCGCGGCGGTTTTTTATATTTACTTCCTTGAACTTCATAATTTAATCATATAGGTGTGTGAGGGGGTGGAGATAGCGGTTCGGCGGTGTCAGCCCACCAAGAGCAAGCACATTATGTAGTACAACACCAGCGGCATCACCACTATCACCGCCGCCGAGGCTAAGAGATATGATATCACAGAGTCGGACTTGACGCACATATACGCGGCAGCCCTATGCAGGACCACCACCACGAGCAGCGGCAGAAACTTGACCGGCGTCAGCTGTGAGGGCAGCATATAGCACACACAGCGAATGACCACCATCAGCCCCATGGTCATGACCACCAGCGTGGAGCATTTGTGCATATTCAGCTCGCCATCTACATATTTGGGGAGCCACAGCTCCAGGGCTATGTGAGCCACATAGATTGAGGCGAAATAGCTGCAGAGGAAGGCCAGCACGGTCTGTATCACCTGCGACAGGGCTAACTCGGAGTCATACAGCAGCTGCATAAACACGGCGGCGGCCGTCAGCGCCAGCAGCGGGTAATAGCCACGGCTCTGCATCGCCTCGGGCACGGGTGACTCGGCCGAGATGTCCTCCCAGCCGCGAGAGGGCATCAGCAGCAGCTGAAACATATACTTGAGATAGCCTAACATAGCGATTTTAGTTGTTTTGGACTACAAAGTTAATAATTATCGATGTGTTTCGGAGGATTTTTCGTACTTTTGTGGCATAAAATTATTTCTAACGCATAAACTCAGACATTTTTTATGATACGTCGCATACTATCTATCGCCGGCAAGCCCGGCCTCTTTCGTCTCGTAAGCCAAGGCAAAAACATGCTCATCGTGGAGTCTCTGCAGACCGGCAAACGCACCCCGGCCTATTCTCATGACAAGGTGATATCGCTGGGCGATGTGGCTATCTACACCACCGGCGATGATATGCCTCTGCCTCAGGTCCTGGATAAGGTGTATGCTCACGCCGAGGGCAAGGCTGTTGACGTCAAGGCGTTTGCCGGCGATGCCGCCGTGCGCGACTACTTCCGTGAGGTGCTGCCCGAGTTTGATGACGACCGCGTCTATACCACCGATATCCGCAAGCTGCTGTCGTGGTACAACGGCCTCATCGCCGCCGGCTTCACCAAATTCACCGAGGAGATGGCTACCGCCGACACTCCCGCTGAGGAGAAGTAAGGCGCCTACACCCCCATCTTGCAACCGCAGACACACAGCTGACGCACGTCATAAGCCGCCGATAATGGCTCGCGATGACGTGCGTCAACTGATTTTTTGTAGCGATGAGCGCCGGTCGAGGCGGCGTGGGTGGGGGAGGGGCATCACTGAGCCTCGCCGGGCAGCGGAGCGTTGGCTCGGTGGTCGCGCGCCGTGGCGAGCGTGCGCTCCAGCTTCTCGCGCAGTATCGTCTGCGCGCGCTGCTCCTGTAGCACCCGGGCGTAGGCGTATGTGCGCACTATGGCTGCCGCCGTCGCGGCCGACAGGCGCGCCTTGTGGCTCCCCTTGGTGCCTATAAATTCTATGCTTATGTCTTTGGCGGCGCTGTGAGAGCTGAGCCACCGGGCCATATCGGCCACCTCCTCTTGTCGCAGGCTCAGCAGCTCCGAGCCTTCTACGGTCACGAGCCTGTCAGCCGATGCCGTGCCTGAGGTGACGCGGTCAGCTCCGGCCGCCACCGCCAGGGCGTTGAGGCCTATGCGGCGGCCTTGCAGATTGGCCACGAGGTATAGGTAGCCGTCATCGCTCAGGCGTGGCTGCACGCATGTGGCGTTGAGGCGGTCGGCGCTATACACCATGTTGTCAACACGATATCCTTCCAGGCCGCGGGTGCCCTCCACAAGGCGGAAGGCGGCGGCGAGGCTGTCAGCCTGCAGCTGCAAGGTGGCGAGGCGATAGTCGCAGGTCTCGATGCTGTCAATGGTCACGCCCTCGATGGCGGCGGCGCGCACGCGCTCGGATTGGCGGCGCACATCGAGCTGCTCGCGGTATGCCGTGTTGAGGCTGTCGAGCAGCGTCATGGCGGTGTCATAGTTCTTGGCCTCAACAGCGGTCTCGGCCTCGCTCAGGAGGCTTTGAGCGGCGGCGAGGCGCTGCGCGTTGTCGCTGCAGGCGCTGCTGAATAGTGATATGGCGGCAATGGCGATGGCCACGATGCCGGTGTGTCGGGGTGATGGTGAGGTGTGGTTAGTTGCGCTGTACATCTTTTACGCCTTTTACTGTGGATATTTTAGAGATAAGCCGCTTTACGGCATCTTGGTCCTTGATGCTGACGATGACGTAGCCGTGAAAGAGGCCGTCCTGCGAGTTGACTGAGATATTGCGCAGGAGCACGTCCTTCTGCTTATTAATAATCGAAGTGATGTTGGTGACGATGCCTATATCATCGTAGCCTACGATGCGTAGGGTCACCATCTGCATGTCGCCCACCTTGCCGCTCCACCGTGTGTCGATGATGCGGTAGGGGTATTTGGCGCGTATGTTGGCCGCGTTGGGGCAGTCGTTGCGGTGCACCTTGACCACGCCTTCTGACGAGATGAAGCCAAACACCTCGTCGCCCACGATGGGGTTGCAACACTTGGCCATCTTGAAGTTGAGGCCCTTGACGCTGTTGTCGCCGATGATGAGCACATCGGGCGATGACGTCTTTGTCTCCACCTCATCATCGTTGGGCTGAAGCACAAACTCGCTCGCCGAGACGCGCGGCCCCTCGGGCGCTGCCACGTCATCGATGGAGATATATGAGTCAATGACGCCGTTGATGTCGAGCGAGCCGTCAGCCATGGCGTTGTAAAAGTCAGTGATGGTCTTGTAGCCCATCTTCTTGACGGTGCGTGACACACGCGCCTCGTCAAAGTCTATCTTACGATTTTTGAGGCGTCGCAGCAGCAGCTCCTTGCCCAGGTCGGCGGCGC
>JAEDNZ010000115.1 GCA_016302215.1 Muribaculaceae bacterium | reverse complement strand
CCAGCCCGAGATGGCCAAGAGCGAGCTTGAGCTTGCCTTCCAAGTGAGCCAAGGCAGTAAGGAATATGTGCTGCCGCGCGTCAAGGTAGCTACCGGCGTCATCGCCACAGCCGCTCTCGCTGATGCCGCTACCGTTACCCCGGCCGTAGCCCCCGATGCCTTCCAGCGCGTCATCAATGAGAAATATGCCGCTGACATTATGTTCCTCATCAACCAGGCCAACGTGCGCGCCAACCAGCTCAACACCGACGCCATGACCGAATTTAAGAAGGAGCTCGCCAACGCCAACAGCGACACCGCACGCGTCATCAAGGAAATCAACATCTCGTCATACGCATCGCCCGAAGGCGCACTCGACTTCAACACCCGCCTTGCCGAGCAGCGTGAGAAAAACACCGGCGAATACCTTGCCGGTCAGCTCAAGAAGGACAAAATCACCGAATTCGGCGAGCTGACATCGCAATTCACCGCCGAAGACTGGGACGGCTTCCAGAAGCTGGTGTCAAAGAGCGATATCCAGGACAAAGACCTGATACTCAGTGTGCTGTCAATGTACAAAGACCCCGAGCAGCGCGAGCGCGAAATCCGCAACCTCTCGTCAGTATTCGAGCAGCTTGCTGACCAGATTCTGCCGCAGCTGCGCTACTCTCGCCTGACGGCGTCTATTGACGTCATCGGCAAGAGCGATGCCGAAATCAGCCGCCTCGCCGCCACAGACGCCAAGCAGCTGTCAGTAGAAGAACTGCTCTACGCCGCCACCCTCACCGACGACAACGCACGCCGCATGAGCATCTATAAGGCCGCCACTGAGCAATACCCCAACGACTACCGCGCCTGGAATGACCTCGGCCTCACACAATATCGCGCCGGCGACTATGCAGCCGCCAAAGCCTCGTTTGAGAAAGCCGCCGCTCTCGACAGCAAAGCAACCGAGCCTATGATGAACCTCGGCCTCATACAGATGGTCAACGGCAACTATGACCGCGCTAACCAGTACTTCGGCTCAGCAGCCGGCGTTGACGGCCTCGGCGAAGCACTCGGCGTATATTACCTCAAGAAAGGCGACAACGCCGCAGCCGCTCGCGCCTTCGGCGACAGCAAGAGCAACAACGCTGCCCTGGCTCAAATCCTCACCAAGGACTACAGCAAGGCAAAGCAGACCCTCGCCGGCATCACCACGCCCGACGCCACCACATACTATCTGATGGCCGTGCTCGGCGCGCGCACCAACAATGAGTCTATGCTCACGGGCAACCTGCGCCAGGCCGTGAAGCTCGACAGCTCGCTGGCAACAAAGGCCGCCAACGACCTCGAGTTTGCCAACTTTGACATCACTCGCGCTATCAAGTAAGGAGGGGCACACAGCCGCCACCCCGGCTTGACAGCCAAGCCATAATAGCAGAGCGCCACACGGCATAAAGCCGTCGGCGCTCTGCTGCTTATATAATAATGTGTATGCGAGGCGGCGAATCAAATTCGCCGCCACAAATACAGCTAATAAATTAATTATCAAACACTTAATACCGCATATAGCAAAAAGCAATCAAAAGCTGATGCCAAAGTGCCACACAGGGGCGTGAGTGCTGTTTTTTATGCTTAAAAACATATTTTTTCGACAAGTATTTATAATCTCCAGATTATCAATGATTTTAGCGTGTCAAAAGGGCTAACTTTTTTAATTTTAACGATTTACAAAGTGTTAAAATCATCAATTTTTACCTTTCATTTGTTTATTATTACAAGAGAAACACTTATCTTTGCAAAATAAATGTAATATTATGCCCTGCCGGGCAGAGTGTTTTACGCTTATACGAGAACGAAATCATAATAAATAATTCACTAATGTCTAATTTCTATTAAGTAAGTATGAAAAAGCTGTTTCTGTTACTTTTGGCAGTGCTTTCGATTGGCTTAAGTGCGTCGGCGCAGACGCGCACCGTCAAAGGTACTGTCGTGGACGCCACCACAGACGAGCCTATCATCGGCGCATCTGTGCAAGCGACAAAGGGAACGGGCGTTGCTACCGACATTGACGGTAACTTCGTCATTCAAGTTCCGGAGAAAACAAGCCACCTTATGATTAGCTACATTGGTTATAAAGACCAGCACGTAGCTATCGGCAAAGGCAACATCTCAGTACGCCTGGAGCCTTCGGCCACCAACCTCGATGAGGTGATGGCTGTGGCTTACGGTACTGCCAAAAAATCATCATTCACCGGCTCGGCCACCGTGGTGAAATCTGACAAGATTGAAAACACGCAGGTGACCAACGCCCTCGACGCACTGAAGGGTAAAGTAGCAGGTGTACAGATGACAAATGCAACCGGCCAGCCCGGCTCAACGCCTTCAATCCTCATCCGCGGTATCACCTCAATCAACGCAGGCACCGCACCGCTCTACGTTGTAGATGGTGTGCCCTTCGCCGGTGATATCAACACCATCAACACTCACGATATCGAGTCAATGACGGTGCTCAAGGATGCGGCATCCAACGCGCTGTATGGTGCCCGTGGTGCCAACGGTGTCATCCTTATCACCACCAAGCGTGGTAAGAGCGACAGCGGCGCTATCGTCAACTTCGACGCTAAGTGGGGCTGCAACAGCCGCGCATCAAAGCTCTATGAGACCATCGACAACCCCGGCCAATACTATGAGACGGTGTATGGTGCTCTCTACAACTACGCCACACGCAGCGCCGAGCAATACGGCGGCCTGGGTCTGAGCGCAGACGATGCCTACCTGTGGGCTAACGCCAACCTCACCGCATCAAACAGCTTCGGTCTGGGTTACAACGTGTACAACGTGCCCGAAGGCCAGACACTCATCGGCCGCAACGGCAAGCTCAACCCCAACGCATCGCTGGGCAACAAGGTAACCTACGATGGTCAGGAATACTTCTTGACGCCCGACAACTGGCTCGACCTCACCTACCGCAACAGCCTGCGTCAGGAGTACAACTTCAGCGTGACCTCAGGCAATGAGAAGTCAAGCATCTTTGCATCGTTCGGCTACCTGAACAACAAGGGTATCACGCCCAACTCTGACTACGAGCGCCTCACCGGCCGTCTGAAAGCAGAGCTGCAGGCTAAGAGCTGGCTCAAACTCGGCGCCAATATGTCATATTCACACTACGAATACGACAACACCAGCGAGGACGGTACCAGCAACTCTACCGCCAACATCTTCGCCGCCGCTACGCAGGTAGCGCCCATCTATCCTATGTATGTGCGCGATGGCAACGGCAACATCATGATTGACTCAAACGGCTTCCAGATCTACGACTATGGTAAAGGCCAGAACGCCGGCATGAAGCGCCCGCAGTTCTACGATTCAAACCCCATGGCCGAGACACTGCTCAACGTCAACCACAACGAAGGCAACGCTTTCAGCGCCCTCGGCTTTGCTGAAATCCGTTTCCTCAAAGACTTCAAGTTCACCTCTAACAACTCAGTATCAGTTGACGAATACCGCTCTACGGAGACCGTCAATCCCTACTATGGCCAGTATGCCACCCAGAATGGTATCGTATATAAAGGCCACGGCCGCTACCTGGAGTATGCGTTCCAGCAACTCTTGACATGGAGCCACCAGTTTGGGGCACACAACGTAAGCGTGCTCGCCGGTCACGAAAACAGCTGGCAGCGCTCATACAGCCTGACCGGTGCAAAGCACAATATGTTTGACCCCAACAACACCGAGCTCGTAGGCGCCATCTCTGTTGACTCAGCATCGTCATCGACAAGCGAATACAACAACGAAGGTTGGATCTTCCGTGGCCAATATGACTACGACGGCAAGTACTTCGCATCAGGCTCGTTCCGTCGCGATGGATCAAGCCGCTTCCACCCCGACCACCGCTGGGGTAACTTCTGGTCACTGGGTGCAGCGTGGATTATCTCTAAGGAGAACTTCTTCAACGCCAACTGGGTTGACCAATTGAAATTCAAAGTATCATACGGTGAGCAGGGTAACGACCGCATCGGCAACTTCCTGTACACCAACACTTACACCATCATCAACGCCGGCGACAAACCCGCTGCTGTCCCCAATATGATGGGTAACCCCGAGATTTCTTGGGAAAAAGGTGGTAACTTCAACGTCGGTTTCGACTTCAGCTTGTGGAACGGACGCCTGAGCGGATCTATCGAGGGCTTCTATCGTAAGACCACCGACATGCTCTCGCAGTTCTACCTCCCGACCTCGTTTGGCTTCGGCGGCTACTACGACAACATCGGCGACATGCAGAACGGCGGTATCGAAGTTGACCTTCTCGGCAACCTCATCACCACCAAGGACTTCCGTTGGGACCTCAACGTCAACCTCACATACTATCAGAACAAAGTCATCTACATTGCAGAAGACAACAAGAGCGAGACCCTGCGCAAAGTGGGCGTCGAGGGTTACACCTCAGGCAACTTCATCTACGCAGAAGGCAAGCCCCTCTATACATACTTCATTCCGAAATATGCAGGCGTAGATCCCGAGACCGGATTGTCGTCATGGTACAGACGTGAAATAGGCGAGGACGGTAACTTCACCGGCAACCTCACCACCACTACCAACTACTCAGACCTTACCACCTACGACTACTTTGACTGCGGCAGCGCCCTGCCTCACATCAATGGTGGTTTCGGCACGAGCCTCGCCTACCGCGACTTTGACTTCTCAATCGACTTCTCTTATCAGATTGGCGGTCAATGCTATGATAGCGGCTATGCAGGCCTGATGAGCAACCCCTACGACAATAACTCAATGGGACATGCTATCCACAAAGATATGCTCAATGCCTGGAGCGAGACCAACCTCACCAGCGACACACCTCGCTGGCAGTGGGGCGACGACCGCTCGGCATCGATCTCAGATCGCTTCCTGACCGATGCATCATACCTGAGCTTGAACAATATCAACGTCGGCTACTCACTGCCGCGCAGCATCATCAGCAAACTGCGTCTGCAGAAAGTGCGCGTGTACTTTGCAGCTGACAACGTGACCTACTGGAGCAAGCGCAAAGGTATGGACCCGCGTCAATCAGTAGCCGGTGGTGTCAACAACACATATTATTCACCCGTCCGCACACTCTCTGGCGGTATCAACGTGACATTCTAAACGACGATAACCACAATGAAAAAGATATTATTACAATTTGGTGCTGTAGCAGCATCGGCGCTGCTGCTCACGGGCTGTCTTGAAGAGACCGTCCCCACCTCTATTGTCACAGAGTCGGCGCTGACCTCATCGGCAAAGGCCGGTGAAGCCCTCCTCCAATCAGTGTCCGGCCAGATGAAGCGCTACAACATTCTGGGTCGTGACTTCGCCTATGACTTCGGTATTCCCTCGATGATGATAGCCCGTGACTGTCTCACCGGCGACTTCACCCACTGCGAGTCAGGCTACGACTGGTACGCCTCATGGGAGACCAACCGCAACATGGGCCAGGACTATGTCTATGCCCAGTGCATGTGGAACACCTACTACAAGGCCATCCTCGCCGCCAACAACGGCGTGAAGGCATTCTCGGCAGAGTCAGACGACGCCAACACCCTGGGCTACCGCGGTGTGTCGCTCGCCAACCGTGCCGCCCTCTACCTGGATATGGCCCAGATGTATCTGTGGCTTCCGAATGACCGCACATCGGCTGTCAACGCCGATGGCAACAACATCGAAGGCCTCACGGTGCCCATCGTAACAGAGGAGACCACCGAGGCAGAGTGCCAAAACAATCCTCGCGCCACCAAAGAGGATATGGCAGCATTCATCCTCAAAGACCTCAACGAGGCCGAGGCACTCATCGGCAAGGCAGCTCGCGTGAGCAAGGAAATGCCTGACCTGGCCGTAGTATATGGCCTTAAGGCACGCTACTTTATGTGGCTTGAGAACTATCCCGAAGCAGCCAAGTATGCACGCATGGCCATCACCGAGAGCGGTGCTACTCCTCTGACCAAGACCGA
>JAEDNZ010000114.1 GCA_016302215.1 Muribaculaceae bacterium | reverse complement strand
CGGAGCGCTCAGAGCAGTCGGATGGCGCGGTGTAAATTGGTGATTTTTAGGGGGGTGGGGGCTTTTGTGGGCAAGGTGACGTCTTTCAGACTTTATGATGCTATCGAGGCTGACCGAGGGCTGCGGCCGTCGGGGACGGCCTTGCCCCCGGCTAATGCACAGCGAGCCTTTCAGGCTCGCCGTGGTTACGGCTTTCAGCCTGAAGTTATAGGCGGCTGGAGGTGATGATGTCGGCGAGGACGGCGGCTTTGACTTCGCTCTCGCGCCACTCGTCTTCGGCCGTTGAGTCAGCGGTGATGCCACCGCCGGTGTATATGCACCAGCGGTGCTTGTCAAAATTGACGCATCGCAGGTTGACGTAGGCCTCCAATCGGGTGTCGTCAGCGCCGAAGGCTATGTATCCGCTGTAGCATCGGCGCGAGTGTAGCTCGGCGCTGTTAATGTCGCGCCGCGCCGCGTCAAGCGGAAAACCGGCGAGAGCCGGGGTAGGGCTGAGCTTGTCAATGATGGCAGCGTGTCCGGCATAATGCCCCACGGCGCTGATGCGTGAGAGCAGATGCTGAATGATGCCATAGTCAAGTGTCTGCATATCGTTGACAGTGACGTTGAGGCCACAGTCGGTGAGCACCGCAGTGATGTAGTCCACCACGATGCGGTGCTCGCGGACATTCTTCATATCCCATTCACCGATGCATCGGCGTCGCGTGCCTGCGAGCGCCATCGTGTCGATATGCGAGCGTCCATCGCCGCGGTATAGCAGCTCAGGCGATGCTCCCAGCCAATATCCGGTCTGAGGCGTGAAGTACAGATAACGCATAGTGGCGGGGTATCGTTCGAAGTAACGCATCGCAACGGCGGCCCAGTCGATGCCGTCAGAGGAGCCGCAAGTGGTGCGCGAAATGACGCTTTTGCCGCCACGCTCCTTGAGACTGTCAATCACGGCGTTCACGGCCGGAATATAGTCGCCGCGCAGCGTAGAATGCGGCTCCACCTCATAAGCATGTGGCGTCTCGGTGAATGTGTCAGTGGTAGCAAGGCTTTTGCCGCCAATCACGTGCCGGTCAGCGTACTTAGCCCACGCCTCCACTATTATAAAAGGCTCAGAGGCAGAGGCCTTATGTAACCGGCCGTCCGGGTCAAGCCATAATGCCATAGGCTTGCCATCGGCGATAAGCGCCGCAATGTCAGCATACACGGCCGATGATTTCATAAGGCTCGGCGCCCGTAATTTCCACGTTGACAAACGAACCGGTGCTAATATGGCAATCCTTGCTAATCAGCACCTCGGGGTCCACCTCGGGCGAGTCAAACTCAGTGCGCCCCACATAATAATCATCATTCTCGTCAGTGACGAGGACACGCAGTTTAGAGCCTATTTTAGCGCGGTTGACGTCGTAGGATATATCCTCCTGAATTGCCATGAGCTTGTCGAGGCGGGCCTGCTTGACCTCCTGCGGAATGTCGTCGTCATAATTCAGAGCCGCAAAGGTGTCGTCCTCCTCGCAGTAAGCAAAGGCTCCCATGCGCTCAAAACGCTGCTCCTTGACAAAGGCGAGTAGCTCATCAAACTCCGCGTCACCCTCGCCGGGGAAGCCGACCATTAGAGTGGTGCGAATATGAATGCCGGGGACGGCGGCACGAATACGAGCGAGCAGCCGGCGTGTGCCATCGGCATCGATGTGTCGGCGCATATTTGAGAGCACCTTATCGGAGATATGCTGCAAGGCAATGTCGAGGTATTTGCATACATTGCTGCGGCGGGCCATCACCTCCAGCACGTCGTAGGGGAAGTCAGCGGGGTAGGCATAGTGTAGGCGAATCCACTCCACGCCCTCGATGTCGGCCATAGCGTCAATTAGGCGCGCCAGGGCCGATTGACCGCCGTAGATGTCGCGGCCGTAGTAGGACAGGTCTTGCGCTATGATGTTAAACTCGCGCGTGCCGGCGGCAGCGAGGCGCCGCACCTCGTCGAGCACCTCCTCGACCGGACGCGACACATATCGGCCTGTGATGAGGGGAATGGCGCAGAATGCGCAAAAGCGATTGCACCCCTCGGCGATTTTGATATAAGCAGATACGGGCACCTCGCTATCAGCCTCGACGGCCGGTTTTTCGGCGGCGTCAGGCTCATACTTTGCTGCGAGGTCGGCTGCGAGGCCGCGCCAGTCAAACTTGCCGTACCAAGCGTCCACCTCGGGAATGCTGTCGGGGAGCTCGTTGCGGTATCGTTGGGATAGGCAACCCATAACATAGACGGCGTCCACGAGGCCGTCGGCTTTGGCCTTACATGCCGACAAGATCATCTCAATCGACTCCTCCTTGGCATCGCCAATGAAGCCGCAGGTGTTAATCACGACAATTCCACCGCAGTCAAAGCTCAGCTCCGATGCAACTTCAAAGCCCGACTCCGCCAGCAGTGTGCCCACCCGGCCTGTGTCAACCAGGTTTTTTGAGCAGCCCATGGTAATAAGGTTGACAAGCATAGTGTGTGCGCTCCTTCCTATTTACTTGGGTCAGTTCTTAAATAGTGACTCCACAAAAGCCTTGTTGTCAAACACTTGGAGGTCAGTGATGCCCTCGCCGAGGCCTATATATTTCACCGGTATCTTGAATTGGTCGCTGATGCCAATGACTACGCCACCCTTTGCGGTGCCGTCGAGCTTAGTGATAGCGAGGTCAGTGACCTGAGTAGCGGCCGAGAATTGGCGTGCCTGTTCAATGGCGTTTTGGCCGGTAGAGCCGTCGAGTACGAGGAGCACCTCGTGCGGTGCGCCGGGCACCACCTTGTCCATTACGCGTTTAATCTTAGACAGCTCGTCCATGAGGCCCTTCTTATTGTGCAGACGTCCGGCGGTGTCAATGAGGACGACATCGCAGGCGTTAGCGACGGCCGAAGACAGCGTGTCAAAAGCCACGGCGGCGGGGTCCGAGCCTAATTTTTGCTTGACGATGGGCACGTCGGCACGCGAGGCCCACTCCTCGAGCTGCTCAATAGCTGCAGCGCGGTAAGTGTCGGCAGCGCCGAGCATCACCTTTTTTCCGGCGGCCTTATATTGGTAGGCGAGCTTGCCAATGGTGGTGGTCTTACCGACGCCATTAACGCCGACCACCATAATCACATAGGGCTTAGCACCGGCCGGGGTATCAAAATCGCCTATGCGGTCGCAGTGGTCATTCTCTGCCAAAAGCGAAGAAATCTCCTCGCAGAGCATGCCGTTGAGCTCATCGAGGTCAACATATTTGTCGGCCTCGGCGCGCTGCTCGATGCGGTCAATGATTTTGAGCGTGGTTTCGGCGCCTACGTCGCTGCTGATGAGCACCTCTTCAAGCTCGTCGAGGAAATCAGCATCAATCTTCTTGCGGCCCACGAGCATACGCTTGAGCCGGCCCATAAACCCTACCTTGGTCTTCTCGAGGCCCTTGTCGAGGGTCTCCTTTTTATCTTTACTGAGGAAATTAAAAAATCCCATATTTACAGCTATCTATAATTCTATTAATTTTTTACAAAGGTAGCAAAAAATATTGATACAGTCAGCAGTCACTCAATAAATTGGCAAATAGGCATCATAAAAAGCGCAGCAGCGCCCCCTATCTTTTATAGAAGCGGGGCGCTGCGCTATGAAAAAATGTCTGTGATGATAGCTTGTCAGAGCAGCTTGATGCTGATGTAGCGCTTGGGGTTGCGCTTGATATCTACAAACAGTGAGTCGAGCGAAGAGATGGTATTATTGAGGTTGTTATACAAAGCCTTGTCGTGCATGAGGAGCCCGAGCGTAGAGTTTGGGTCGTTGAGCTGGACGCTGAGCTGTCGGAGGTTAGCCGTGGTGGCGGCAAGGTTATCTGCGAGGCTGTCGAGCGGCATAGTGCGGAGGTTGGCTGTGACGGCAGCGATGTCGGCCGATGCGGCATCAAAGTTGCCGGTAATAGACTTGACATTGCTGACCACCGGCGGCAGCGAAGCTACGACAGAGTGGATAGAGCGCGTCGTGGCCTCCAGGTTAGCGGTGATGGCATTGAGGCGCTGCACCGATGCAGCGAGCGCGGGGTCAGACACGAGAGTGTTGACGGTGGTGAGGAGGCTGTCAATCTTTGGGAATATGGCGGCCACTGAAGGGAGCAGCTCCTTAGACACATTGTCCATGAGAGCCGGCTGAACCGCCCCTTCGAGCTTATCGCCCACGGCGTGGTAGCTTTTGCTGTCAGAGAACTCGAGAGTAATCGAGGCTGTGCCGAGGAGGTCAGAAGCCAGGACGGCGCGAGTGCCCAGCGGGAGCTTCAGCTCGCGGTCGAGCGACAGCTCCACGTTGACATGACCGGGATTGTCGTAGTCATAGCTTAGCTCACGCACCTGGCCCACCTTAAAACCATTGAGAGTGACGGGAGCAGACTGTGCCAATCCGTTGACGTTGGTGTATGTGGCATAGTAATAGTTGGCGGCCTTAAACACATTGACGCCTTTGAGAAAATCGATGCCTATGAAAAGAATGGCCATAGCCACGGCTGTAATCAGCCCAATAAGCACTTCCTTGCGAAATATCTTCTTCATTTTTGTGTATCTTTTGTTTTCTTTTTATTCTATTGAAAGTGATGAGAATGAGACACAAGCGAGAGTGTCATTTTAGGCGCACGCCATCGCGCATTTTGATGATGAAAGCGCCCTTGTAAAGCTTTTTTAGCTTAGAAAGCGCCTTTTTTGCGGCAGCAAACGAGGCGTATTTGCCAGCGATATACTTGTAGGTGTTGTCTTCAACGTAGAATGATACATCATCGCGGCCCTTGATGCGGTCGTCATTGGGCGCCAATTGTGCGGGCGCGGTTAGTATCTGCACATGATAAGTGATGTTTGACGAGACATTTGCGTCGGCGGCGTCATCGGAGCGCGTCGCGGCATCGTCATCAGCCGCGGCAGTGGGCTCGTGGCGCTTCTTGTCGGCTTTGCTTTTTTTTGCCTTAGTGTGAGGCGCTCCGGAGCTATGCTTGTCGTAATAGGCACGGAGGGCATTGAATATGCTTGCGGCGCACTGCTTGCGCCCCTGCTCCGACGCCAGGTAACGCTCCGCCGCGGGATTGCAAATGAAATCCAGCTCGACGAGCACCGAAGGCATGCTCGTGGCCCGGAGCACCAGGAAGCCTGCTTGTCGGACACCCTTGTCGATGCGCCCGGCGGCCTTTACGAGCTGAGTTTGGACGGCGTCGGCAAACTCGATGCTTTGGTTGAGGTGCTGATTTTGCGTGAGCTCAAAGATGATGTACGACTCAGACGAGTTAGGGTCAAAACCCTGATAAGTGGTAGAGAAATCCGGCTCCAGCTCAATGACCGCGTTTTCGCGCATAGCCACGGCAAGGTTAGCCTCGGTGCGATGCAACCCGAGCGTATAAACCGAGGCTCCCTGCACCTTCTCGCGTCCTTTGCTGCGCTTATCCACGGAGTTGACGTGTATCGAGATGAACAAATCGGCGTCGGCCTTATTTGCAATCTTGGCGCGCTCGGAAAGCTCGATGAAGCGGTCGTCTTTGCGCGTAAACACCGTCTTGACTTGCGGCAGCTCCTCGGCAATCAAGTCGCCGACGCGACGGGCCACGTCGAGGACTATCGTCTTTTCATTGGTGATAGCTCCGACACAGCCATAGTCCTTGCCGCCGTGGCCCGGGTCGAGGACCACCGTGAAAGGCTTGTCGCTGGCGCCGAACAATTGCGGCATGATGCACAACGCGCACACTATGAGACTACAGATTTGCTTTATCATCAATAAGGCTATTGGCGATTTATACCAAAAATTATGCAAATGTAGTCAATATTTTTGAGCTTTTGGCGTTTTTAAGCATATATGTTTTTTAATTATAGACGTTTTTGCTAATTTTGTCGCAAAATTGGAGATATATTTATGCAAACCAATACCTCTATCTACCCAAAACACGCCCGTCGGAGCCTATGCTCGGCGGTAATCCTCGCGGTGGTGACGCTGCTCGTGCAGAGCCTATCGTCATGTAGCAAAGGCACGAGCCATGAGCCCTGCCACATAGTGCCTCTGTACTCGTATCTGATGCG
>JAEDNZ010000113.1 GCA_016302215.1 Muribaculaceae bacterium | reverse complement strand
CGGCACGTGCGGCAGTCAGAGGCGCTTTTCTCAACGTGAAGATTAATGCAGCCGGACTCGCCGATAAAGAGGCTGCGCGTGCTCTGATAGAGCGCGGCGCACAGATAGAGTCTGAGGCCGCGGCTGCCGAGGCCTCCATTCTCGAGATTGTCAATGCTAAGATAGGCTAAGGCGGAGATACCCCCCAAAAAAAAAAGAGACAAACAATATCAGATAATATCAGATATATCAATATCTTATAAGAGATGGATCATACATTTGCCGATGCCGTTAGAGAGGGTATTCCCTCGTATCTGCCACCGCTGCAGCCATACGATGTCAACGTCAACCATGCACCCAAGCGCAAGGATATACTCACGCCGGAGCAGAAGCGCCTGGCCGTGCGCAATGCACTGCGCTATTTTCCGCCGCAGCTACATGCTGCCTTGGCCCCCGAGTTTGCGCAAGAGCTCCACGACTATGGTCGCATATATATGTATCGTTATCGCCCGGCGTACAAGATGTATGCACGCAGCATCGATGAGTATCCAGCGCGCTCGCGACAGGCTGCCGCTATCATGATGATGATACAGAACAACCTCGACCCGGCAGTGGCACAGCACCCCCATGAGCTGATAACCTACGGCGGCAACGGCGCCGTGTTTCAAAACTGGGCACAGTATCGCCTGGTGATGAAATACCTGTCGGAGATGACCGATGAGCAGACGCTGGTGATGTATTCGGGCCATCCGCTGGGACTGTTTCCCTCGCATAAAGACGCACCGCGCGTGGTAGTGACCAACGGCATGGTGGTGCCAAACTACTCCAAGCCCGATGACTGGGAGCGCTTCAACGCCCTCGGTGTGTCGCAGTATGGGCAGATGACCGCCGGCTCATATATGTATATAGGACCTCAAGGCATCGTCCACGGCACCACTATCACGGTGCTCAACGCTGCACGACGTCGCTTCAAAGACGGCCGCACCGATGCCGGTGGCATGCTCTTTGTCTCGGCGGGTCTTGGCGGCATGTCAGGCGCCCAGCCAAAGGCCGGCAATATCTCGGGCGTGGTGAGCATCATCGCCGAGGTCAACCCCAAGGCCGTGGCTACGCGCCACTCGCAAGGTTGGGTCGATGAGGTATATACCTCGCTCGATGAGCTGCTTGAGCGTGTGGCCAAGGCACGCAGCGTGCGCGAGGCAGTGTCGCTTGCTTATCAGGGCAATGTGGTGGAGCTGTGGGAGCGCCTTGCCGCAGATGGCATACAGGTGGATTTAGGCTCAGACCAGACGTCGCTCCACAACCCGTGGGCGGGCGGCTACTATCCCGTGGGTGTCTCCTTTGAGGAAGCCAAGGCAATGATGGCAGATGACCCGATGCGCTTCAAAGAGCTGGTGCAGGAGTCGCTGCGCCGTCAGGTGGCCGCCATCAATAAGCTCACGTCGCGTGGCATGTACTTCTTTGACTATGGCAATGCCTTCTTGCTCGAGGCCTCTCGCGCCGGCGCCGATATTATGAGTCCTGATGGCAAGGGCTTCCGCTATCCCTCGTATGTGCAGGACATCATGGGCCCCTGCTTCTTTGACTATGGCTTCGGCCCATTCCGTTGGGTGTGCACCTCGGGCGACCCTGCTGACTTGGCTGTCACAGACCGCCTCGCCGCCGAGGCTCTTGAGGAGATACGGCGCACCGCTCCCGCCGATATATGCTCACAGCTCGATGATAACATACATTGGATACGCGAGGCCGGCCGCAACAACCTCGTGGTGGGCTCTCAGGCTCGCATCCTGTATGCAGATTGTGAGGGGCGCACCCGCATAGCGCTTGCCTTCAATGACGCCATACGGCGCGGCGAGCTGAAGGCACCAGTGGTGCTGGGACGCGACCACCACGATGTGTCCGGCACCGACTCGCCCTATCGAGAGACCTCAAATATCTACGACGGCTCGCAATTCACGGCCGATATGGCGGTGCATAACGTCATCGGCGATGCCTTCCGCGGCGCCACATGGGTGTCAATACACAATGGTGGCGGCGTAGGCTGGGGCGAAGTCATCAACGGCGGCTTCGGCATGGTCATTGATGGCAGCGATGATGCCGAGAGACGCATACGCAAGATGCTGCTGTGGGATGTCAATAACGGCATAGCCCGGCGCAGCTGGGCCCGCAACGCCGGCGCCGGCGCCGCCATACGCCGCGAGATGGAGCGCACGCCGGGCCTCACCGTCACCCTGCCGAATATAGCCGATGATGCTATCATCGATGCACTGAACTTCTGATAATCACCATCTTAGATATATTATAACATAACACCATAATCACACATACACCTACCACCACAAACAACGCTATGTATCATCATATCTCAGCCGAGCGTCTCACCATAGAGCGCGTGGGCGAAATCATATCCAAAGGCTATAAACTCGACCTCAGTCAAGAAGCCATAGAGCGTATCTGCCGCTGCCGTAAATATCTCGATGAGAAGATGGAGCATCAGAGCGAACCTATCTATGGCATCACCACCGGCTTTGGCTCGCTGTGTAACATCTCTATCGGCAAGGACGACTTGTCGCAGCTGCAAAAAAACCTCGTCATGTCGCATGCCTGCGGCGTTGGCGAGCGAGTCCCCAAAGAGATAGTCAAGCTGATGCTGCTGCTGAAGGTGCAGTCGCTCTCATACGGCAACTCCGGGGTGCAACTCAGCACGGTGCAGCGCCTGATAGATTTCTATAACGAAGATGTGACACCTGTGGTGTATCAGCAAGGGTCGCTTGGCGCGTCGGGCGACCTGGCGCCGCTGGCCAATATGTCACTGCCCCTGTTAGGCCTTGGCATGGTTGAGTGGCAGGGCAAGGAGCTGCCGGCGGCGGAGGTGCTCGCCCTCAAGGGGTGGCAGCCCGTGACGCTGATGTCAAAAGAGGGCTTGGCTCTGCTCAACGGCACCCAGTTTATGTCGGCCTATGGTGTGTGGTCGCTGATACAGGCACGCCGGCTGAGCCGCGTTGCCGATAAGGTGGGGGCTATGTCGCTTGACGCCTTTGACGGGCGCATAGAGCCGTTTTGCGCGCCGGTCAACGAGGTTCGTCATCACAAGGGCCAGATAGCCACTGCCGGCGCCATCCGCGCCCTCCTGGAAGGCAGCCAGATAATCCGTAGGCCAAAGAAGCATGTGCAGGACCCATATTCATTTCGCTGCATACCGCAGGTGCATGGCGCCGCCAAGGACACCATAGCCTATGTAGGCTCAGTGCTTGAAGACGAGATAAATAGCCCCACAGACAATCCCACCGTGTTCCCCGAACTTGATATGGTGGTGTCGGCCGGAAACTTCCACGGCGAGCCAATAGCGCTGCCTATGGACTTCTTGGCAGTGGCAGTGGCCGAGCTTGGCAATATCTCAGAGCGTCGCACCTACCAGCTGATAGGCGGCAAGCGCGACCTGCCGTCATTTTTGGTGGCAAAGCCGGGACTTAACAGCGGCTTTATGATACCGCAATATGCCGCAGCATCAATCGTGAGCCAAAGTAAGGGACTGTGCTGGCCGGCGAGCTGCGACTCGATACCTTCGTCGCAGGGTCAGGAAGACCATGTGTCAATGGGCTCCAACGCCGCCACCAAGCTCTATCGGGTGGTTTGCAACACCGAGCGCGTGCTCGCCATCGAGCTTATGAATGCGGCGCAGGCTCTGGATTTCCGCCGCCCGCTCAAGTCGTCGCCGGCGATAGAGGCATGGCACGAGGCCTACCGACGTGTGGTGCCCTTTGTTGACAACGACACTGTGATGACGCCGCTGATAGCCGCGTCGGTAGAATTTATCCGCAACGCCGAGTAATAGCCGTGCCCTATGCCCAGATATATCATAAATATAGGAAGCCTCTACGGCATATTGCCGGCGGGCGTGGAGCGCCTCCGCGGCAAGGCGATGTCGGCGGTGGAGACCATCGGCGATGCGTGGCTCGCCATCGATGACGCCGGCACTATCAGCGGCTACGGCGCAATGGCCGAGCTGGACCGCACGGTGCTCGCGGCGCCCGGTGTCGAGGTCGATGACGCGCAGGGCGGCAGTGTGCTGCCGGCGTTCTGCGACTCGCACACACATATCATCTATGCCGGCAGCCGCGAGCAGGAATTTGAGGACAAGATACGCGGGCTGAGCTATGCCGAGATAGCCAAGCGCGGCGGAGGCATACTCAACTCGGTGGATAGACTGCGGATGGCCGACGAAGACACCCTCTATGCCGGCGCTATGGAGCGCGCGCGCGAGGTGATGCTCAAGGGCACCGGCGCGTTGGAGATAAAGAGCGGCTATGGGCTGAGCACGGCCGATGAGCTGAAGATGCTGCGTGTGGCTCGGCGCATTGCCGCAGACAGCCCATTGGAGGTGAAGACCACCTTCTTGGGCGCGCATGCCGTACCTCGCGAGTATATAGGCCGACAGGAAGAGTATGTGGAGCTGATATGCCGCGAGATGCTGCCGGCTGTTGCTGCCGAGGGCTTGGCAGACTATGTAGATGTGTTCTGCGACGAGGGCTTCTTCACCGTAGGCGACACCGATAAGATACTCAATGCCGCAGCACGCTATGGTCTGCGCCCCAAGATCCACGCCAATGAGCTTGCCTGCTCGGGCGGGGTGCAGGTGGGCGTGGCTCACGAGGCGCTGTCAGTAGATCACCTTGAGCGCATGGGCGCCGCCGAGATAGCGGCGATGCGCGGGGGCCGCACGGTGGCTACGATGCTGCCCGGCGCCTCCTTCTTCTTGGGTATGCCCTACGCCCCGGCGCGTGAGGCCATAGATGCCGGACTGACGGTGGCCTTGGCGTCAGACTATAATCCGGGGTCATCGCCGTCGGGCGATATGCGCTTTGTGATGGCGCTGGGGTGCATACGCATGCACATCACGCCCGAGGAGTCGCTCAACGCGGTGACCATCAACGGCGCGGCGGCGATGGACCTGTCGGGGCGCATAGGCTCAATCACTGTGGGCAAGGCGGCGTCGCTGATAGTCACTAAGGCGGTGCCCGGCCTGGCCTTTGTGCCGTATGCCTACAACACACCCATTTTTACACACATATATCTTAAAGGACATAAACTATGCTGCAATATATAATACCGGTCAAGAGCGCCGGCACCAAGCCGGAGGCTATCGTAGCAGCCGCTCTCGAGGCGGGCTGCGGGTGGATACAGCTGCGCCTTGACAGCGACATCAGCGACGCCGAGGCAGCGGAGATGCTGCCGCCGGTGGTGGATATGTGTCGCAATGCCGCCGCATTTCTCACTGTGGAGGACAGGCCGGAGTTAGCTGCCACCTTGGGTATGCACGGTGTGCATCTCACCGGGGGCTATGCCGGGCCATCGCCAATAGAGCTGCGCGCCACGATGGGCGCCGAGGCGGTGATAGGCGTGGAGGTGTCATCGCCGGCGCAGGTCATGGCTCTCAAAGGCAAGGACCTCGACTATGTGGCTGTGAGCCTCACGCTCAGCGAGGAGTATCGCCGCAGCATCTATGCCACAGCCTCCGCTGAGCCGGCGATGCCGGCGGTGCTGACGGGAGATGTTGATGCCGATGGCGTGCCGGCCGCCTTTGCCGCCGGCGCCTCGGGCATAGCGAGCGTGCACTATGGCGACGAAGCAGCGGCGACGGCCACGGTGGCCGCTATGCTTGCTGCTATATCAGAAGTAATGTCATAACGCGCCTGAGGCGCACGAGCAGAGAGCCGATGGCATTGACGCAAGGCAACCGTATGCTGCTGAAGGCTGCGATACCGGTGGCGCTGGGCATCGGCGTGGCGGTGTGGCTCTTCAGCGACAACTTTGATGCGGCGACGTGGTCGCATCTGCGCTTTGACGGCCACACAGTGGCGGGCTTGCTGCTTGCTGTGCTGTTTGTAGCGGGGCGTGATTTCGGGTTGGCGTGGCGCTTTCACACCATAGCGTCGCCGGCTCTGAGCTGGGGGCGCGCCTTCAGGGTGGACTTGATGTGTGCGTTCACGTCGGCGATAACGCCGTCGGCTGTAGGCGGCAGTGCACTCGCCGTGTTTTACCTCAATCGTGAGGGCGTTAGCGTGGGTCGCGCCACCACGCTGACGT
>JAEDNZ010000112.1 GCA_016302215.1 Muribaculaceae bacterium | reverse complement strand
AAAAAATCCCCCGCCCCACCCTCGCGCCCATCAATATAATAATGTACGCGCGCGACCATCCCGCCACACTTCCATACAAAAAAACTTCCGCTCGCGCGACTTGATGAGCCGGGAGCGGAAGATTTTTATTGGTTAATGTAATATTGTGATTACTTTGTGTCAGCGCACGAGTATCTTTGAGACCGAAGCGCCATGGCGGCGGAGATAAATGCCATGAGCGGGATTGCTGACTCTGCATCCTCTCAAGTCATAATACTCGACCGGTGCTGAAGCATCATCGCCATCAATGGCCACATCGCTCACACCTGACTCGGCAAAGATATGTCCCGGTACGCGTATCATAGTGTTATTAAAAATGCCGGTGCCGAATGGAGTATAAGTGCTGCCACCATAAGCTGCAAGAATAGCGCAGTGGGCATTTGACAGTATAGTGATGGGGGCAAGATTGTCATCTACTGTCTCAACGGCATTAAATACTACCACCGGGTCGCCCACCGAGACGGTTTCGCCATCAATGATTAAGTCATACATAATATAGTCCACAACCTCTGTCTGCGAAGCCTGCGCCTTTGAGACGACTGCATCAGTAGCCGTAGCCGTCAGCTCATCAGAGTCAAGGACGAAATCCACGGGAAATGAATATCCGAGTCCATACAGACCTGTCACCGTAAGGGTGTTGCCATTAAGCTCGCCATAAATCGGCTCAGTGCCAGAAATGGGAGCTGTGGCAGACGTCGATTCAAAGTAATCAAAAGTGGTGATGCCGTTGGTGTAGTTAAAGTCGTACATGGGAATATAGTCATAGTATCCGCCTGTGGCCATATTTTGAAGCACGATGATTTTATCCCATCTGCTGCCATTGATAGTACCTTTATAAGATATCTCCTTATCGGTCACGGAGAATACGATATCATCATCGGTCATAGAGATGCCTCCGGTTGATGTGAGCTGGCCTATACCGACGAGGATTTCGTTAGTACCGGCTGATGTAGTCACCGACACCTGCTGTTGGGGGAATGTGAGTGTGGCAGCAGCAATGTCATAGACGCCGCCGGAGAGCAAAATACCGTTATAAAAACCTTCGAGAGATATATTGAGCGAGGCATCTTCGAGGAACACTGCTCGGCCTGATTTGATCCAACCACGCGGCGAGCCATTTTGCGAAGCTATTGAGTAGAGAGAACCATAGTAGCTTGCGCCCAAGTGGATAGCGTAGTCATCGTCATCATCCTCGGCCACCGCTGCCGGGCTGCGCAGCGGCAGTGCCGTAGCTGAGGCCTCAACGGATGCGATATCCGCCGTGGTGATAAAATCAGGCGCAAGCGCCACAGGGCTGAGCGCAGACACATGAGCGCCGGCAGCCGATGCCATTAAGATGGCTGTAGTGAATAGGTAGAATTTCTTCATTATTTCAAGGATATGATAAATATTTTTACAAAAGTACGCCAAAAATATCATATTAGCAACATTTTGAGCCATAACACTGGCGAAATTGATTTTAATCAAGAAGCCCGATGCCGGCTCATGCGAGAGCGAGACATCGGGCATAATAAACTATTGGATAAAAAACTGCCTTGGATAATTATTGCACAATAACCTTTGTGGCAATCGCGCCCTGACGACGAATGCAGATGCTGCCGGCTGTGGGCTGAACGATGCGCACACCCTGCAAGTTATAGTACTCTACGGGAGAGTTGCTATCAACAGCAATGTCACTCACGCCTGCGCCATCAAGGTCAAAAGGCAATATAAACGTACAGCCATTGGCCAAGAAGTCAATATATTCAAAGTCAGTAGCGCACCAGTCACCGGTGAAGGTGATGATGTTACCGCTATATGTTCCCTCTAAGTCATAGCAAGAGCCGGTGCTGCTGATACCGGTTATCACGTCAGTATATGAAGTACCACCATACTCGCCGGTGAACCACTCCTGAATGGGCAAGGTGGCTGTGTGATTATCCCTATCGAGGTTTATCTCTAAGTCATTGGCATCTTCAAAGCAAAAATCACTGATTACCACCGTGTCGTCGTCGAGGCGGGCATAGCAATACAGCGTCTGCTCATAAGTGTAGGTCGTATAGCCATACGTGTCGTCATATTCATACACATCGGTGATGACACGCGTATTAATCTCATCGGTGCGCTCCAGATAGTCCAACAAAAAAGCCGCCGATAGCTGAGTAGTGCCCTGATACTCAAGTATATATCCCATATACTGCGAGCAGGTGTAGCTGCCGTTGCCGGCATTTGCAAGCACGATATCATCAGGTAGCAGCGATGATGCATCATCACTGATAGCGGCGATATAGACAGTATAGTCGCCCCCATCATACACTACTGAGCTTGATGGTATCACTATATCGCCGGAAGCGGCATCTACCGTTGCGGGCACCTTAGCATCGTAGTAGTATAGGCCATTGATTACCACTGAGTTACCGCCCGTAGCATCAAGCGATGTATAGTGATAGTATGTGCCGTCGGCGTCAGTGAACACGGCCTTGTAAAGGCCCACAGCATCATCTGCGGCAGCGGCGGTAGTAATGCCGGCTACAGCCGGCGCCTTAACTGTGGCAGTGGCGGGAGCGATAGCGATGTTTTCAGCGATGGGGTTAGCCACCAACGAGCGAGGCATCATCTTCACTCTTGCATCATTGCCACGCTGAACAGCAGCAAAAGCCGAGGCTGTCACTGCAAGCGCTGTCAAAAAAGCGTAAATTTTTCTCATAATGTGAATGATTTTTGTTAAACATTAAGTGCTATGTATAAGCAAGGTGTATCGCGCTATGGAAACACGCTGCAAAGGTAAAACAAATTTTAATTTATGCCTACATTGTGACAGCCGCGCCGGCCAAATAATCGATAAACGGCATAATTTTATCGACAAACGCTGACACTGCCGATTTACAAAAAACAATCTCCGCCGCACTGACCACTCCGGTTGGTAACCCGGCGTAATCGGCGTGGCGGAGAATGTATAGCCGCGAGCAGCTAACGCACGCTGGTGCGCTCAGCAATTGTCAATTATCCAAATAGTAATCCACGTAGGTCACTACGCGCACATTTTTGATATATGGCGTGTAAGAGTCGCGGTCTTCGATGGTAAATTGGCCCTGCGTGGCTGACTTTATCTTACCGAGCTTGCTGCCGGAGTCCTCGGCGAACTTGACAGCGGCCTCGCGAGCATTGCCGGTGGCAATAGCTATCATCTCCGGCTTAATTGTATTCAGTTCGGTAAACTCATACGTGGTGGAGTACTGGTAATCGCCGGCCACGATGGCAATGCCGTCCTGCATCAACTCAGTCTGTCGGCGCATCAGGTCATTGACCACCTTTATCTTTGACGATTTGACCACAATCACATTGGTCACGCGATAGCGCCACCGTATGCTGCTGTCATCAGAGTAATTATTGGCTTGGCGGTCTTCGACCTGTGGAGGATTGACCGTGACCTCCTCATCACTGATGCCATTTGACTTGAGGAATTTGAGTATTGTGGCATTGGTGCGCGTGATATTGGCGTAGATTTCCGAAAGGTCATTGCCCATCTCCTTGGTGACCACAGGCCACGTCACCAGATTAGCCTCGACTTCTCTCTCGCACAGTCCTCTCACGCTCACCACGCGCGTGCTATCGGTGAGGCTCGACAATCCGGCCTTAATGCTGCACCCCAAGCCGATGATGCCCACAGCTATGATTGCAGCCGACACATACGATTTCAAATTCAGGTTCATATAGCGGTAATTGTTAATGATGAATAATTCCTGATAATGACAACGCTTATTGCCCGGCTAATGTTCAGAGGCGACTCACTATATCTTGCGTGTCGCGGGCTATCATCAGCTCCTCGTCAGTGGGAATGACACATACCTTGACGCGCGAAGCAGCCGTAGAGATCACGGTCTCCGTGCCGCGAGTGCGAGCGTTGAGCTCCTTGTCAATCTCCACGCCCATAAAAGCGAGAGGAGCGCACACATTCTCGCGCACGCCGGTCTGGTTCTCGCCCACACCGCCGGTGAACACGATGATATCCACACCGCCCATCTCAGCGGCGTAAGCACCCACATACTTGATAATACGGTGCTCATACATATCCAGAGCGAGTATGGCGCGCTCGTTGCCGGCAGCCACAGCGGCCTCAATCTCGCGCATGTCGCTTGATATTTCGCTGACACCGGCCACGCCGCTCTCCTTGTTGATTACGCGCTGGAGGTCATCAACGCTCATATTATGCTTGCCCATCAGGTAAGTGAGCGCGCCGGGGTCCACATCGCCCACACGCGTGCCCATCATCAGGCCCTCGGTAGGAGTCAGACCCATTGAGGTGTCGATGCTCTTGCCGTGATACACTGCCGTGATAGAGCCGCCATTGCCCACATGGCAAGTGATGATGCGCTGCTCAGCAGGATCTACGCCCAAGAACTCGCATACGCGGCCGGCCACATAGCGGTGGCTGGTGCCGTGAAAGCCGTAACGGCGCACGCCGTCTTCCTTATAATACTTATAGGGCAAGGCATACATATAAGCCTTCGGAGGCATAGTCTGATGGAAGGCAGTGTCAAAGACGCCCACCTGAGGCACATCGGGCAGGATAGCCGAGATAGCCTCGATGCCCGTCATATTGGCGGGGTTGTGGAGCGGAGCGAGGTCATAGCATTGGCGCACCATCTCCTTGACCTCGTCGGTGATGAGCACACTCTGAGTAAACTTCTCAGCGCCATGCACCACGCGATGGCCCACGGCGTCAATCTCATCATAACCGCTGATGCAGCCCTCTTTGGCATCAGTCAGCAAGCTCAAGATTGCGCGGATTGAGCCTTCATGGTCAGTAAGACCCAGCTCGATGATATCTTTGCTGCCATCGGCGCGCTTGAATTTGAGGAAGCCGTCAGGCAGGCCTATTTTCTCTACGCCCCCCTCAGCCATAGTGCGCTCGGTGGCGGTGTCAATGAGTTTATATTTTACCGAGCTGCTGCCCGAGTTCAATACAAGGATTTTCATATTCTATAACGTTTTAGTGTTGTTCGCTTGGTAAGTGTGTGTGTATTATTGAGCCTTCAGGCCGATAGCTTGATTACAAGTCATCACTATGGTTTTGAATATATCTTCGGGGAAGCATCCGCGCGACAAGTCATTGACCGGAGCGGCCAGGCCCTGGAGCAGGGGACCTACAGCCTCTACGCCGCCGAGACGCTGCACCAGCTTGTAGGCTATATTGCCCACCTCGAGGGATGGGAACACGAGCACATTAGCGCGTCCGCTGAGGGGGCTGTTAGGCGCCTTATGATTAGCGACAGAAGGCACTATCGCGGCATCGGCCTGCAATTCGCCATCAAGTATCAGCTTCGGAGCCAGCTCATGGGCTATCTTCGTGGCCTCAATCACCTTATCCACTTGCTCATTTGAGGCCGAGCCCTTGGTTGAGAACGACAGCAGCGCAATACGCGGCTCTATGCCGGCAATATCGCGAGCGGTGTCGGCAGTAGCCACAGCTATCTCGGCGAGCTCTTGCGCCGTAGGATTGGGAACCACGGCACAGTCGGCAAATACCAAGATGCCATCGGTGCCATAGTTCAGGCCCTCGGGGAGCAGCATCAGAAACGCGCCGCTGACCACATTGATGCCCGGACGCGTCTTAATTACCTGGAAGGCAGCACGCAGCACATTGCCCGTGGTGTTGAGCGCGCCTGCCACCTGGCCGTCAGCATCGCCTGCCTTGACCATCAAGCAGCCCAGATACAGCGGGTTGGCCGTAGTCAGCCGAGCCTCCTCCATATCGATACCCTTCTTTTTGCGCAGCTCATAAAACAGCGGCGCATAGCGGTCAATCACGCTCTCATCGGCCGGATTGACTATCGTAGCATCGCCGATATTGGTCAAGCCCAAATCCGCAGCCATGCGATGGATTTCCACCGGGTCACCGATTAGTATAATACGAGCTATCTTTTCTGCTAAAATACGGTCGGCAGCCTTTAAGGTGCGCGGCTCAGTGCCTTCCGGCAACACGATACGCTGAGGTGTCTGCTTGGCAATCTCAGTCAACCGATCAAAAAGTTTCATATTATGATATAGAATTTAAATGATATACTTACTGAACGCGAATTTACCACTTTTTTCTCTATGTATCACATTAAATAATCAAAAAAA
>JAEDNZ010000111.1 GCA_016302215.1 Muribaculaceae bacterium | reverse complement strand
TCCAACGTGTATCGCTTTGTAGGTAACATTGACCTCGACTATCGCCTCCACCCGCTGCCCGAGCTGCGCTTCCATGTCACCGGCGGATATGACTTCTCCAAAGGCGACCGCACTGTCAAGGTTCCCAAGGAGAGCTTCTCCGGATACAACTCCAACGGCTGGATTTACACTCAAGGCCCGCAGCACAACTACAACCGCCTGCTCACCATCTACGCCAACTACAATAAGGATTTCGCAGCTATCAACTCAAACGTTGACGTAACCCTCGGCTACGATTACCAGTACTGGCGCAATGACTATCCCGCTTACTCCACATACAATTACTCCCTCGCCGACGGCAATGAGACCATAGGCGACACCGCCGTGAGCACTACCTCGCCCAGCGATGAGCGTCACACCTTGCTCTCTTACTACGGACGTCTCAACTACACCTTCGCCGAGCGCTACCTCCTCACCGCCACCTTCCGTCGTGACGGCTCAAGCCGCTTTGCCTCCGGCAACCGATGGGGCACATTCCCCTCTGTGGCTCTGGCTTGGCGCGTGGCCAACGAGAGCTTCTGGGACGCTATCACCCCCGTGATGAACGACTTCAAGATACGCGTCTCTTATGGTGTCACCGGCCAGCAGGACGGCATCGCCAATTATGGCTACATCCCCAACTACACCATCAGCCAAAACGGCGCTTACTATCTCTTCAACGGCCAATGGATACCCACTTATCGCCCGCAAGCCTACAACGAGAGCTTGCGCTGGGAGACTACCAAGTCATGGAACTTTGGCTTTGACTTCGGCTTCATCAAAAACCGCATCTCCGGTGCCTTTGACTTCTATACCCGCAAGACCGAAGACCTCCTCGCCACCGTGCCCGTGCCCGCCGGCGTCAACTTCGATAAGACTATGCTCTCCAACGTGGGCAACGTCTCAAGCAAAGGTGTAGAAATTTCGCTCAACGCCAACATCATTGACACACGCGACTGGACATGGACCGCCACTTTCAATGCTACCTGGCAAGACAATAAAATCACCAATCTCAGCCTCATCCCCGGCACTGACGTCGCCGATACCTACGTAGGATATATGGAGTCAACGCCCGTGCAAGTCTTCAAGACGGGATATGCCCCCTACACCTTCCAAGTCTTCAAGCAGCTCTATGACCAAGAGACCGGCCGACCCATCGAAGGTATGTATGCCGACCTCAATGGCGACGGCACTATCACCGATGCTGATAAATACTACTATCACTCGGCATCGCCCGACTGGATTTTAGGCTTCAGCACCTCGCTCCGCTACAAGAAATGGACTCTCAGCACCTCGCTCCGCGCAAACGTGGGCAACTACGTATATAATGGTATGGCCGCCAACATGGGCGCCTGGGAGTGCACTACCTGGTGTGCCACACAAATCAACAACCTCAGCGAGAGCTTCCTCGACACCAACTTCCGCAATCGTCAGTATGCCTCTGACTACTATGTCGAGAACGCCTCGTTCCTCAAGATGGACAACCTGCAGCTGAGCTACAACTTCGGCAAGGTCACCAAGTGGCTTGACCTCCACGTCTCGGCTATGGTGCAGAACGTGTTCACCATCACCAAATACAAAGGTATGGACCCCGAATGTGCTTACGGCATCGAGACAAGCGCTTATCCGCGTCCGCGCACCTATTCTCTCACTATCGGTCTTAACTTCTAATTCTAACACCATGTTGAAAAAAATATATTTAGCCCTTGTGGCATGCGTGGCTCTGCTGGCTACCGGTTCGTGCACCGGCGACCTTAACCAGACACCCGTCATCGGCGAGAACGCCACCACCGTATATGCCTCGTTGCAAGGCTACGAGTCTGTCCTCGCCAAGATTTACGGCTCATATAGCCTCGTAGGCCAGCAGAAAGCTGACAATAAGGACCTCTCAAGCTATAATGGCCAGGACCTCCTCCGCAACTACTTCAATCTCCAGGAAGCTCCCACCGATGAGACCGCCATGCGATGGCTCTCCGGCGACAACCTCTCGGCCCTCACCTTCATGACGTGGGACGCCACTGACTCATGGGTTTCTGACACATACTACCGCCTGTACTACACCATCGCTCTCTGCAACGAATTTCTGCGTTACTGCACTGACGATGCTCTCGCCGGCTTTGACGAGAACACCCGCGCCACCATCAAGACCTATGCTTACGAGGCTCGATTTATGCGCGCTCTCACTTATTATCTCGTCCTCGACCTCTTCCGCCAAGGCCCGTTTGTCGATGAAAACACGCCCTCGTCAGGCTTCACCCCCGAGGCTTACGACGGCACGAAGCTCTTTACCTTCATTGAGAGCGAAATCAAGGATATCGAGACCGGCCTCCTCGACGTGGCTCCCTACGGCCGAGCATGCAAGGCCGCAGCGTGGGCGCTCGCCGCAAAAATGTATCTCAACGCCGAGGTATATACCGGCACTTCTCACGCCACTGACTGCATCACCTACTGCAACAAAATCCTCGACTGCGGCCGCTACTCTCTCGAGCCTGACTATCGCAAACTCTTCAATGCCGACAACGACAAGCGCACCAACGAGATTATCTTTGCCTTTGCCTCCGATGCCAAGGAAGCAACCACATGGGGCTCCGGCACTTACATCGTGTGCGGCTCATGCGGCAGCGACAGCTCGCAAAATCCCGCTGACTACGGCCTCGCAAGCGGCTGGGGCAGCTGGCGCGTGAGAGGCGAGTTCTATGACCTCTTCACCGACGGCGCTGCTGACCACCGTTGCCTCTTCTGGACCGATGGCCAGAGCCAGTATCTCGACACCGCTATCGATGATGGCACTCAGGGATACTACAGCGAAAAATGGACCAACCTCACCGACGACGGCCTCGCCGCCAGCGACTCCGGCGCCGATGGCTGCAACACCGATTTCCCGATGTTCCGCCTCGCCGATGTCTATCTGATGGCCGCTGAGGCAGTGCTCCGCGGAGGCGCCGGCATGGCGCGCGACCGTGCCATCGAGCTGATGAATATGCTGCGCGAGCGCGCCTACGGCAACTACACCGGCTATGTGGCTGACTCGCAATTCACCCTCGACTTCATCATCGCCGAGCGTGGCCGCGAGCTCTATCACGAGTGCACGCGCCGCACTGACCTGGTGCGCTTTGGTCTCTTCACCACTGCCAATTACCTGTGGCAATGGAAGGGCGGTGTGGTCGATGGCCGTGCCGTCTCTGACCGTTACAACATCTATCCCATCCCCGCTACCGAGCTGTCGGCCAACCCCAACCTCACTAACCCTCTCTATTGATAGGTCGCCGACAATAAGCTCTATATGCTAATCACTCTATATCATTACATTATGAAGATGAAAACTTTTAAGAATATAGCTCTCGCGGGGCTGGCACTAATGGCTCTCTCGTCCTGCGATAAAGACGGCGATATGATTTACGCCGTGCCCAACGATGCCGCCTCTATTGAGGGCGCCTCTGCCGAGGTGTACCTCAACGTGGAGACTCCGGGTGCTCTGGCCCTCACCGTCTATTGGAATGACAATGGCGACATCTCCACCTCTAACCCGGCTGTCGCAGCGCCCGAGCTCGCCACCACCAACGTGCTGCAGCTCGCCGCCGACGAGGAGTTCACCAACACCGTCGATTACAATATCGAGGCCGGTGTGTATGAGAAGCAAATCACACACTCTCAGCTCAACAACGCGTGCTCGCGCCTGAATATGCCCACCGAGCAGTGGTGCCCCCTGTATGTGCGCGTCAAGTCATATCTCGGCGTCAATGTGCCGCCGCGTTACAGCAACGTGCTCAAAGTGGCCGTTCGCCCCTACTTCATTGATTGGACCATAGCCAAGGTGCTCAACGAAGACAAGAGCGACAGCGGCAAGATACTCTACTCGGCAGCCTCTGACGGCGTCTATTGCGGCTTCCTTGGCATGGGCGCTTGGGGCCACATGTGGGTCAAGGAAGGCGACGGCACCACATGGGGCTTTGTGGGTGTCGGTGGTAAGCCCTTCCAGCTCTCCTCTGATGCCGATGCCTGGAACATCTGGTTCCCCGGCCAGAACGGTTGCTACTATGTCACCTTTGACACCAACAACTCCGATATGACCGCCCTGCTGGTCAATAGCCTCACCCTCTCCGGCGACCTCTCCGGCGAAATGGTGTATAACCGCTCGCTCAACGTCTGGACCTATGCCCTCGATGGTTCCAAGACCGGCAACGTCACCGTCAAAATCAGCGGCCAAGGCGCGCTCTACACCCGCAACTCTATCGACGCCGACGGCAACATCAGCGATGACGCCACCACGCCTCAGTCCGTGACCTTTGGCGGCTCTGCCGATATGCTCACCTTCGGTGCCGATAGCGAGATTACCATCGCTCTGCCCGCCGGCGAGTCAGTGCTCACGCTCAACCTCAACGACCCGCGTGCTATGACCCTCACCGCCGGCGGCGCTCCCGAGCCGGAGCCGGAACCTACGCCCGAGGCTGACTCATTTGTATATCTGCCCGGCGTTGACGATGGCTGGGGTGTGGATTGGAATTTTAACAACTACCTCATCTGCTACGATAGCGCTGCATCGGCCTTTGGTGGTGCCGTCAACTTCAACTCGAAGTGGGGCTATCAGGTGTGCACCATCAAGGACGACTGGGGCTCGGCTCTGTTCTTTGCCGAGGGTGATGCCGCTGCAGGCAAGCTCACCACCGAGGGCAACACAAACCTGCCCGCTCCCGGCATCGGTATGTATGTAGTGGAGTGTAACCTCTCTGAGATGACCTACGCCACTCACGCCATCACCGCTGTCGGTTATGCCGGCCTCAATGATGACTGGACCATCACCCCGATGGCTGAGACCTCCACACCGGGCGTTTACACCGCCACCGTGCAGAAGACCGCCAATACCCCCTGGGGCGTGAAGATTATCATCAACAACGATTGGAATATCTTCTTCGGTGGAGGCAATACCGCCGGCACCCTCTACTATCAGCACGACGGCTTCACCGGTGACAACGACCTTGCCAACGGCACCTACACCCTCACCGTGGACCTCTGCAAAGGCACTTACTCTTATCAAGCCAACTAATACCCACACCTCAATCCACTAAATCATGAAACTGCTTAAATCATCTATACTGCTCCTCGCCGCGTGCTGCTTGGGCGCTTGCACCGAGGAGAGCCCCGTCACCAATCCCCCCAAGACACCGGCCGAGCCCGAAGTCTTTGACAACAGCGGCTTTGCCAAAGGTGCCGATGTGAGCTGGCTCACTCAGCTCGAAAGCGAAGGCGTCACCTTCACCGATGCCGCCGGCAATGCCACCGAGTGCATGCGTCTGCTGCGCGACCAATGCGGCGTCAACTCAATACGTCTGCGCGTGTGGGTAAACCCCGCTGAGGGCTGGAACAACATTGACGATGTCATGCTCAAGGCCCGCCGCGCCGCTGCCCTCAATCAGCGCCTGATGATTGACTTCCATTTCTCTGACACATGGGCCGACCCCGGCTCGCAAGCCACCCCTGCCGCGTGGGCTGACTATGACCTCGATGGCCTCAAGACTGCTGTCGCCGGCCACGTCACCGCCATGCTCTCGCGCCTTCAGGCGCAGGGCATCACCCCCGAGTGGGTGCAGATAGGCAACGAGACTCGCGGCGGCATGCTCTATCCCATCGGCAGCATCGATGACCCGGCCGCTTTCACCGCCCTGGTCAATGCCGGATATGATGCCGTCAAGGCTATATTCCCCGAGGCTCTGGTAATCGTGCACCTCGACAGTGGCGACAAAGAGTGGATTTATGACCGCATCTTCGGTGCCCTCGCTGACAATAGCGGCAAGTACGACATAATAGGCATGTCGCTCTACCCCGATGCCGACTCCTACGAGGCCACCGTAGATGCATGCCTGGCCAACATCAAGCGTCTCAACGCCGCCTACGGCAAGCGCCTGATGATATGCGAGGTGGGTATGGACTATGACAAAGCCGTAGAAGCCGACCTGATGATGCGTCGCCTCTATGCCGGCTGTGTGGAGAGCGGTGTCGTTGACGGCATCTTCTACTGGGAGCCCGAGGCGCCGGCCGGTTACAACGGCGGTTACAACAAGGGCTGCTTTGCCGATGGCACTCCCACGCAGGCTCTCGATGTCTTCAAGGCTGCTAACTAATGCCTTTATTTCTCACACTCTCTAAGTCAAGTATATGAAACGATTCCTTGCTTACATAGCACTTGCATCTGTAGTGACATTGTCGGTTGGCGCTGTG
>JAEDNZ010000110.1 GCA_016302215.1 Muribaculaceae bacterium | reverse complement strand
CACTATGTCTGACGACAATATACATATCACCCCCGGCGAGGACGACCTGATAAGCAAATTCAACGACTGCGACATTGACGTGCCCGGAATTGACAACAAACGCATCATCGTGGTAGGTGTCGGCGGCGGCGGCAACAATGCCGTGGACCACATGCTCGAGCAAGACGTCAAAGGCGTATCCTTTGTCAATGTCAACACCGACGCACAGCAGCTCAAGAAATCCTTGGTGCCCACAAGGGTGCTCATAGGCCCCACCGTGACGCGCGGCCGCGGCGCCGGCAACGACCCCACCAAAGCTAATGCCGCCGCCGAAGAGAGCGCCGTCGAAATCAGCAAAATATTCACCGACAGCACCGACATGGTGTTTATCACCGCCGGCATGGGCGGCGGCACCGGCACCGGCGCGGCGCCCGTGGTGTCGCGCATCGCTCACGAGCGCGGCATACTCACCATCGGCATCATCACCATACCATTCCTCTTCGAAGGCATGCTCAAGATTAACAAAGCCCTGCGCGGCGCCGAGGAGATGAGCAAATATGTTGATGCCCTGATGATTATCAACAACGAGCGCCTAATAGAGATTTACAAAGACCTGGAGTTTGACAACGCCTTTGCCAAGGCCGACGACATACTCACCGTGGCCGCCAGCTCCATCTCCGAGCTTATCACCAAGGAGGGCAAGATAAACCTCGACTTCAACGACGTCAGCACCACCCTGCGCAACGGCGGCACGGCTATCATCTCAGTGGGCTACGGCGAGGGCGAGGGCCGCGTGACCAAAGCCATCAACGATGCACTCGAGTCGCCGCTGCTCAGAAACACCGACGTGTATTCGTCAAAGCGCTTGCTCTTCAACCTTTACTACTCGCGCGAAGCCTCGCAAAAGTTTGTCACCTCAGAGATGACCGAGCTCAACGATTTTGTGACACGCGTGCAGCAAGACGTCGATGTCATCTGGGGTGTCACCTACGATGAGTCGCTGGGCGACAAAGTCAAGTTTACCATCCTCGCCGCCGGCTTTGGTGTGACCATCGGCGACAACCACGAATACCGACCGTCCGCCACCACCACCGGCGATACCGCCACCGCCGGCGGCGTCACCGCCGACGAGCGCGAGCAGATAGGCGCCATCTACGGCAACGATAAGATTGACGAGATAACCCGCCAGAAAGAGACCAAACAATACATCTTGCTGTCGCCCGACGACCTCGACAGCGACGAGGCCATCAGCCGCATAGAGACCTCGCCCACATACGCTCGCGGCCGAATGGCGCAAGCCACAGTGCCGCCCGTCAAGACTCAGACCACTGACGCCGCCACCCCCACGCCCCAAAAACGCGACCAAAACGAGGACCCGCGCGGACGCATCCATTTCTCCTCTGACGATGATTAACCTCACGCCGCTGCTGCGGCCTGCTTTTGAGCTACAGGTCAGCGCCGCCGAGCGCTGGCGCGGTCACATCGAGGCGGTGCAGACACGCGTGCTGATGGCGCTGCTGCACCGGGCACGCCGCACACGCTATGGCATAGTCCACGGCTTCGGCGCCATCGCCGACTATGACTCCTTTGCGCGGCAAGTGCCGGTGACCGAATACGCCGACATTCGCGCCGACGTCATGGACATGGTCAGCGGCGCTGCTGACATACTGTGGCCGGGACGATGCCGCCGCTTTGCCCAGTCATCAGGCACCTCCGATGGCAAAAGCAAGTTTATCCCCGTCACCGCCGACTCGCTCAGACGCAACCACTATGCCGGCGGCAGCGCCGTCGTCGCCAACTATCTGCACCTTTACCCCGACAGCCGCCTCTTTGCCGGCAAGAGCTTTATCCTGGGCGGCAGCTTTGCCAATGAGCTTGCCGACATACCCCGCGGTGTGCGCGTGGGCGACCTCTCGGCCAACCTCATCGAGGCTATCAACCCGGCGGTCAACCTGCTGCGCGTGCCGTCAAAACGCATAGCACTGATGGCTGACTGGCACGAAAAGCTGCCGGCGCTGGTGCAGGCATCACTCCATCAGGACATCACCAACATCTCGGGTGTGCCATCGTGGTTTATGACGGTCATCAAGGAGGTTATCAAAGCCGCCGGCGCCGACACCATCCACGATGTGTGGCCACGGCTCGAAGTATTCTTCCACGGCGGCATCTCCTTTGAGCCTTACCGCGAGCAATATCGCCGTCTCACTGACCCCGCGCGTATGCGCTACCTTGAGACTTACAATGCATCGGAGGGCTTCTTCGCCGTGCAAAACGATATCAGCGACCGCGCCATGCTTTTGCTGCTGGACCACGGCGTGTTCTATGAGTTTCAGCCGCTCGACGGCGGAGCACCGCTGCCGCCATGGCGCGTAGAGCCGGGGCGCACCTACGCGCTGCTTATCACCGCCTGCAACGGCCTGTGGCGATATGCTATCGGCGACACCGTAACCGTGCACTCTGCCGACCCCCTCAAAATCACCATCGCCGGCCGCACCAAGCACTATATCAACGCCTTCGGCGAAGAGGTGATGGTGCACAACACCGATGCCGCCCTCGCCGCCGCTTGCGCCGCCACCGGCGCCGCCGTGCTCAACTACACTGCCGCGCCCGTCTTTGCCCGCGACACTCAGCGCGGACGCCACCAATGGCTCATCGAGTGGGCTACCGAGCCGGCCGATAAAGAAGCATTTGCTGACCGCCTCGATGCCGAGCTGCAGCGCGTCAACTCTGACTACCAAGCCAAGCGCGCCGGCAATATCTTCCTTGACCGCCTCTCCATCACTGATGCACGCCACGGCCTCTTTGACGATTGGTTAGAAGCTACCGGCAAGCTCGGCGGCCAGCGCAAGGTGCCTCGCCTCGCCAACGACCGCCACCTCATTGAGTCAATGCTCCGCCTTAACGCCTGACCGGCGCCAATGCTCCATCACATAAAATCAGATTAGCTCTGCGAGCAGCGAGGGTTATATCTCGAGGCGGAGGGCGTAGTTGTTGCGCAAGCACTCAAAGGCCGAGGGGTCGCGCCGCAGAGCCGCCGTGTCGGCCATAGGGTCGTAGCTCGCGCGAGCCTGCTCGAGGGTTATTGACTGCGGTGTAGAGTGCAGCAGCGTAGTGTCGGCATCAATGGTCATGCGCGGCAGGCCGAAATGCTCCGCCAGCGCGTCAAGCGCCACCTGCGAGGCTCGCATCTTGCCTTGTATGGAATATCCGGCGATATGTGGCGTGGCTATTGCCGCTCTCGCCAACAGCGCCGCGCTGATGCGCGGCTCGCCCTCCCAGCAGTCTATCACGGCGCTGCCGATGCGGCCATCGTCGAGACCGGCCACGATGGCATCGGTGTCAACCACGGCTCCGCGTGCCGCGTTGATGATTATGGGCTTGCGCTGCATAGCCGCCACAGCGGCGGCATCAATGAGATGATACGTGGCATCACAGCCATCTGCGGTGAGAGGCGTGTGCAGGGTGATGACATCGGCAGCGGCAAGGACCTCGCCAAGCGAAGCCCAACGCCGGGCGCCGGGTCCTTCGGCGCGACAACGCGGCGGGTCGCAGAGCAACACCCGCATACCCAATCGCTCAGCCCAGCGCGCCACGATGCTCCCCACGGCACCCACGCCCACCACACCTATGGTGAGGCCGGCGAGCTGACACTCCACGATGCGAGCCAGCGAGGCAAAGACATATTGCGCCACAGCCGGAGCATTGCAGCCCGGGGCGCTCGCCACCGCTATGGAGTGAGCGGCGCAGTAAGCTTTATCGATATGGTCGGTGCCTATCGTGGCCGTGACCACCATGCTGCAGCGCGAGCCTGACAGCAGCGCGGCATCGCAGCGAGTGCGAGTGCGCACCACCAGTGCATCGGCATCGGCCACTATGGCGCCATCGATATCCTGCGGCGGCACTCGGCGCACCGCGGCATAGGGCTGCAGAGCCTCGGCCACATAAGGCACATGGCTCTCGACCACGATTGTCAAATCTCCACCACGCGCCATACACATATCATAAGGTATGCCACCACTATGCCTATCACGCCAAGGCATGACTTGTCACGGCGATGTATGGCAAAGAAGTGAGCCACCTGAAATGCTGCGAAGCAGTTGAGCATAGGCATATACGTGACAAAATGGCTGTAATCCACCGCCATCACCACTATGGTGAAGAGCACGGCCACAACCAAGAAGCCGCTGTAAGCACGCGACCGCGCATTATATGCTATCGTCTTAAAGATGTTGGCAGTGAGAGCTACAACAGCCACCAAGGCGGTCAACGCAGCCGTCAGCAGCACCACCAAGGTCTCGCTCAAATCATCGGCGGCAAAGATGCTGCCGTAAGCATCAAAGCTGAATTGCAGCGCTGCATCGCCCGCGACATAGCCCATAGAAAAGTAGAGCACACCGGCGGTAATCACACCTAACAGCAGCGCCACCACACTGCGTGCATTAAAAATGCGCATCTGCACACAGCCCACCACGAACAGCAAGCCATAGACCACAAAGCCGTAAAAGCGCGTCAGCAGCGCCGACAGAGCCATGATGAAGAATATCAGAAACACACTGCGCTGAGCACGAGGGTCGCCGTAGGTGCGATAGAGCAAGAGCACCGCCACCATCACCACGGCGGCGAGCATGGTGCCCACGTTGAGGCGCAGCGCCAACATCGGCGTGGCGACTTGCATCACGGCAAAGACACCGATGAAAAGCGCCGTCATGGTGCGCAGCACATTGTAGCGGCGGTTGACATACTGCATCAGCAGCATTATGCCGCATAGCGCGGCCACATTGGCGGTAAGGCTCCAGCCGGCATCTATGGCGAGCCGGCGCAGCGCCGCCGGGGCGTCCACGAGCGTCAGCCACTCGCCGCCGATGCCGCCACAGGCTGCTGTCACGGCCACGGTGACCGCTGCAATGGCCACGATAGCCACCGCTGCGCCGCGCGTGTGCAATATGCGACTGAGCGTCTCTGTCGTCATCTCAGTGGTTTATAAATGGGGAGTGTATGAGCGGCTCAGACAAGGTCGCGAGTGATGTCGCGGCGATAAGTCTTGCCCTCAAAGTGTATATCCTCGATAGCGCGATAGCTTGTAGCCACGGCCTCGGTGATAGTGTCGCCGTAGGAGGTCACCGCCATGACGCGGCCGCCGGAGGTCACCAATGAGCCGTCGGGCTCGCGGCTCGTGCCGGCATGATACACTATGCTGCTCTGCGGCTCGAGACAGCCGGTGATGGCCTTGCCCTTGGCATAAGCGCCCGGATATCCGGCAGACACAAGCATCACAGTGACGGCGGCGCGGCTGTCAATCTCGGCCGGCACGTCGGCGAGGTCGCCCTTGGCAGCGGCCTCGAGCAGGTCAACCAAATCAGAGCGCAGGCGCGGCATCACCACCTCGGTCTCCGGGTCGCCCATGCGCACATTATACTCTATCACCTTGGGGTCTCCGCCCACGTTGATGAGGCCGAAGAATATAAATCCGCGATACACCAGGCCGTCAGCCTTAAGGCCGTCGATAGTGGGGCGCACGATGCGCTGCTCCACCTTGGCCATAAAAGCCTCGTCGGCAAAAGGCACGGGGCTGACGGCGCCCATGCCGCCGGTGTTGGGGCCGGTGTCGCCCTCGCCGATGCGCTTGTAGTCTTTGGCTACGGGCAAGAGGCGATAACCGCCGTTGCCATCAGTGATTACAAATACCGAGCACTCTATGCCGCTGAGAAATTCCTCGATAACGACGGTGGCCGAAGCGCTGCCAAACCGCCCGCCCAGCATGTCGGCAAGCGCCTCGCGAGCTTGGTTGAGCTCGTCGATGATGAGCACGCCCTTGCCGGCGGCGAGGCCATCGGCTTTGAGCACATACGGAGGCTGCAGGGTGGATAAAAACGCGTAGCCCTGCTCGAGAGTCTCGGCGGTGAAGCTGCGATAGGCGGCGGTAGGAATGCCGTGGCGCATCATAAACTGCTTGGCAAAATCCTTGCTGCCCTCAAGGGCGGCTGCGGCCTTTGACGGCCCAACTACGAGCACCTCGCCACCGCGGTCGGCAAAATAATCATAGATGCCGGCCACGAGCGGGTCTTCATTGCCCACTACAATCATATCAATGGCATTGTCAGCTACAAAACGGCTGATGCCGTCAAAGTCAAGGGGGCTGAGCGCCACATTGGTGCCATAGGCGGCGGTGCCGCCATTGCCCGGAGCTATGTAGAGCGCCTCGGTGCGCTCACTCTGACTGATTTTGTGGGCGAGAGCCGATTCGCGGCCTCCCGAGCCTAAGAGTAGTATCTTCATCGCTGATTGTAGGGGTGGGTGATATTGTTTTGTATATATGAGAGAGCGTGGTG
>JAEDNZ010000109.1 GCA_016302215.1 Muribaculaceae bacterium | reverse complement strand
GGGCGTGCGCGTAGCAGCTCCCGCTGCCGGCAACGTATATGTAGTGCGTCGCGGCGCTGAGGTTAGCAAGCAGTACGTTCGCTAATACGTTAGTATTCACCACAAAATTAATGGCATATTCCCTATATCATCGCCTCGGGCGTGAAGGGAATATGCCCTTTTTTCTTAACTACCTCTTTATTTCCACTCTCACCGATGACACCTTCACCCCAAGCATTTAGCCACCGCCCCCGCGACAGGTCGTAGCCTCCGCCACCCCACATTACTGCCGATGCCGAGCCCCTCGCTCCGGGCGGCTATCTTATGACATTATCAGCAATATCTATCCTTACTCCAAACCAATCCAAAAGTCGTTAACACACTATGAGACGTTTTATCCTACCTCTCTTAGCCGCCGGTTCTGCCATCATAGCTATGGCAGGCGACCACTCGGCGCTCAGCCTCGCTGACCGCATGACGCTGCACGCCGAGCGCATGGGCATCAGCGCCGATGCCGCACGCGTCGATGACATCACGGTGCCGCTGCGCCGCGCCTCTCGTCAAGCTGCCGCCGACAAGATGCTGCCCACCTTTGTGCGCCTGACTCCGGGCGCTGACATCTCTGACCTCGTAGCCGCCGGCGCTCACATCACCGCCCGACGTGGCGACATAGTGCTCTGCACAGTGGCCATGAGCCGCATCGAGGACATTGCCGCTCTGCCGTCAGTGGCGCGCGTGGCGCTCTCGCGCAGCGTCAAGCCAAAGCTCGACCGCGTGCGCTCAGCCATCGGCGCCGATAAGATACACGCCGGCGACGACCTGCCTCAGGCCTACACCGGTCGCGGTGTCTTGGCCGGCATCGTGGACAACGGCTTTGACCCCAACCACAGCGCCTTTCTCGATGACGACGGCCACTCGCGCATGGACTACTTCATCTTCGTAGCTGAAGACAATAGCGGCGAAATCACCATCGAAGGATATGAGGGCGATGACGCCCTCGCCGTAGCTACCGACAACAACGGCACCTTCCACGGCGCGCACACCCTCAACATCATGGCCGGCAGCCGCGGCCGCTCAATCAAAGCTGCGCAAATTGACCCCGACAACATCGCCTCCGCCGCCATCACCGACATCGAAAACCCATACTACGGCATCGCCTACGATGCCCGACTCGCCGTCGGATCCTGCGAGCTCAACGACTACTACATCGCCAACGCCATGGAGGAGCTGGCCGGATATGCCTACTATTATGGCAAGCCCATGGTCATCAACCTCTCGCTCGGCTCTAACATAGGCCCCCATGACGGCACTCAGACCATGAACCGCTATCTCGACCTCTTCACCCAAGAGACAGGCATTCCCGTGTGCATCGCCGCCGGCAACGAGGGCGACCTCCCCATAGTCCTGACAAAGACGCTCACCGACGATGACAACACCGCCGCCTGCTTCATCAAACCTGACGCTGTGGCCGGCACTCGCTACGGCCAGGTACAGGTGTATAGCTCTGACGACACTCCCTTCACATTCGAAGTCATTATCTACAACACCTCGCGCAACCAGATTGTCGAAAACTTCGTCGCCGACCCAAATGCCGGCGAGGAAGGCGTGTGGTATGTTGGTACAGCCACCTACGAGGGCGACATCTCCAACAGCATCTTGCGCAAATACTTCGGCGAAAAAAGCTACATTGGCCTCGGTGCCGGTTATGACCCCGACAACGGTCGGTACTACGGTCTCATGAGCATCTACGGCGTGGACACCGATGCCAACCTCAATGAGAAATACATCATCGGTTTTAAGGTGACCGGCTCCGCCGGACAGCGCATTGATGCCTATGGCGACGGCTTCTATCAGGTGCTATCAAGCTACGGCAAGGACGGCTACGACGAGCCTACCTGCGACGGCACCCTCAGCGACATGGCCTGCGGACACAACGCCATAGTGGTCGGCGCCTGGACCACACGCGAGCGATGGCCCCTCATCGGCGGCACCACCGAGTCATACGGCTTCACCGAGGGCGAGGTGAGCCCGTTCTCCTCATGGGGCACACTCATCGACGGCCGCTCGCTGCCTGACGTTTGCGCCCCGGGTGCTTCGGTTATATCTGCCTGCAACTATTACTACGCCATCAACTCGCAGCTCAACATCAATGTCAACAAAGAGATGTCGGCGCAGCTGACGCGCGGCGCGCGCACCGACTACTACACTCAGGCCATTGGCTCGTCTATGTCAACGCCGGCCGTCAGCGGTGCTATCGCCACATGGCTCGAGGCTGACCCCTCTCTCACATGCGACAAAGCCAAGGACATCATACGCCGCACGGCCATCGTCGATGACGATGTGCGCGCCGGCAACCCCGTGCAATGGGGCACCGGCAAGTTTGACGCCTACGCCGGCCTTAAGGAGGTCATAGCCACCTTGGGTGTCAATGACATCGCTGTCAACGACCGAGCCAACGCCCTCACCATCGTGGCTGACGGCAACGGCTGCTACCGTGTCCTCGCCGACGGCGCCGACGGCTTCGAAGCCACCGTGTTTAGCGTCAGCGGCACGCGCGTCATCTCCGCAGCATGCTCCGAGGGCGCCGAGCTATCGCTCGACTGCAGCGCGCTCACACCCGGCATCTACGTGGTCAGCGTCAACGGCGCCGGCGCCGCTCGCATAGCCGTAAGATAATATCCATGCAATCAACATTTTACCATCATAATAGCAACTACAACCTAACACACAACAAATGAAAGCCAACATTATGACGCGGGCGATGCTTCTCGCCTCTGTCGGCGCTTTGATGTGCTTCGCACCCGAAGCTCGCGCCGACGAACCGTCAATCACCATTCACACCAACGCCTACGCCAACTCCGGCGCCGCCAATGTGATACAACTCACACTCGGCTCTATGGTAACCGATGCCTATGTAGAGGTGGACTGCGGCAGCGGCACTCGCAAATACGTGGAGCTGGTGCCCGCAACCATCGACGCCGAGACCGGCACCATCGAGGGCGCTACCATCCAATGCACCGTCACAGCCGAGGGCATTGTGAAAATCTATGGCGACGCTTCGGCAATCGACGTTATCGACGCTCACGGTTGCGCAATCACTGACATAGACTTGTCGCAAGCCGTCAACCTCGACATCCTCGAGCTCAGCCACAACGAGCTGGAGAGCCTCGACCTCAGCCCTAACACCAAAATCCGTGCCTTATACCTCAACGACAACGCCTTCAGCAAGTCGCCGCTGGTGATAGGACCAAAGGACAGGCTGCTGTTCCTGGATATCAACATTGTGGGAAATCTATCTGCTGACTTCTCTCTCACCGATTACCCCACCCTGCTGACTTTTGACGCTTGGCATTGCCTCTCTCTCAACACCTGCGACCCCTCTCAATGCCCTAACCTCACAAAGCTATCGATTGACAACACCAACGTGGCCTCCCTCGACGTCACTCACAACCCCAAGCTGCAAATCCTCAACATCTCTGACACACGCATCGGCAGCATCGACCTATCGCAGTGCCCTGACCTGTATCAGTTCTATGCATCGCACTCGTCAGGCTCGATGAACACCGATGTCAAGCTCTCCTCGATTGACGTCTCTCACAACACCAAGCTCTATTACCTATTCCTCAACGGCAACAACCTCACAGAGCTTGACCTCAGCAAAAATGCCGACCTATTCCACCTCAACGTGCGCGACAATCAGCTCTCTTATCTCGACCTGAGCGCAAACACCAACCTCTACAACGTGGACCTCACCGGCAACTACCTGACATTCAACAATATGCCGCTCGACGAGGGCCAGTGGAACGAATACTACTACTCTCAGCGACCCATGGCCATGCCTCACTCGGTGAAGGTGGGCGACACCTTTGACTTCAGCGACAAAGTGCTGCGCGACGGCACCACCACAGGCGCGCTCCTCTACATCTACAGCGAGAGCTCGCCTGATGTGCCCTCGCTCGTCGAAAGCTCGAAATACTCTTACGCCGACGGAAAGGTCACATTCCACGAAGCTATACCCGACAGCGTATTCGTGCAATTCTCCAACACCGGCTTTGAGCAGTACCCCATGTCCACTACCAAATTCAAGGTCAAGACTGCCGCCGAATATGGCAAGCCATCTGCCGTACTTACCTTCAACGGCACCTTCGCCGACGGCTCAATGAGCCTCAAAGTGGCCGTCGATGGAGCCTCGGCCGATAATCCCAAGTCCATTTACATCGACCCCGGCACCGGCGTGCTAACCACCATCGACAATATCACCACCGACGTGCTGCCCGAGGAGCCTAACGTAGTGCTTACCGTGGGCTATGGTCCCAAAATTATCTACGTCGATGACGAGGTGATGCTCAGCGGCTTTGCAATCGATGGCTATCCTCTCTCAAGCATAGACCTCAGCAAGCAAGCCGGCCTGCGATACCTCGAAATCACTAACGCTGACCTCTACAGCATTGACCTGCAATACAACCGCTGCCTCCGTCACCTCAACCTCAGCGGCAACAACCTCACCAATCTCGCCCTCGAAGGCATCAACGGTTACTACACCAAGAGCCTCCTGGCCGACATCGCCGTCGCCGACAATCAGCTCACATCGTTCACCCTGGATTCGCCGCTGACCATACACCACCTCGACCTCAGCGGAAACAACCTCGCCGAGCTTGACCTCAAAGACATCGACAATCTGGAGACACTCGACCTCAGCGACAATCAGCTCTCCTCGGCTCAGCTATTCTACGGCTACGCCCTGCGCCGCGCTGACCTCTCCGGCAACAAGATGACTCAAGTGACAATGCCCGAAGTGTCAGTGCTCGAGTATCTCGACCTCGCTGACAACGACTTCACCATCGCCACAGTGCCCATGTGCGACGCTGCTGAGTATATCTACGCGCCCCAGTCGCCCTACTCCATCCCCACCAAAGGCCCGGGTGTCAACCTATCATCACTCGCCACTGCATCTGACGGCACAGCTACCTCCTTTGCTTGGTGCAAGGCTGACGGCACCCTCCTCACCGAGGGCACCGACTATCAGACCTTAGCCCCCGGCAAATTCAAGTTTGTCAACACCAACGTAGGCAACATCTACTGCGCCATGACCAATAGCGCACTGCCCGCATTCGTCGGCGACAACGCTTACCGCACCACGCCTATCGAGGCGGCTGCGATGCCACAAAACGTAGTGGCTTCGTTCACAACGGCCGACGCCGCCGAGGGTGTGCTCTCTCTCGCCGCTTATCACAAAGGCACCACCCTATATATCGACTGGGAGGGCGAAAAGAACTTCCTCGAGCAGTATGTGCTTGACACTCAATACACCCTGTTCAACGTCAGCGCTCCCGCCGAGACTACCGTCACCATATTCTCTTACGATGCCGACGATGATATGTCTGTGTTCTCGATGCGCGATGTCAAGGCTACCAACGTGGACTTCAGCAAGTTCAAGAACATTCGTGCGCTCTTCCTCTACAATGCCGGCACACCACAAATCACCATGCCGGCCAACGTGAGCAACCTCGCCGAGCTGACTTTCGACAACTGCGGCATAACCTCGATTGACCTGGAGCATTACCCGTCGCTCTACGCCCTGGCCCTGCCTAACAACAACATCGCCGACATCGACCTGTCAAAGGCGCCTAACCTGGGCGTGGTCACCCTGCCCAACAGCCATGTGCAGAATATCACGCTGGCCGGAAACAACAATCTCTGGAGCCTCGACCTACGTCAAAACGAGCTCACCGAGATTGACCTCAGCGGAGCCACAGGCCTCAACAACCTCTTCCTCAGCGCTAATAAGCTCTCTGACATCAACGTTGACGACCTCAACGCACTCACGGTGCTTTACATCGACCAGAACTACTTCACCTTTGCCACGCTGCCGCAGAAACGCGACAATTGGTCTTTCTACCTCTACGCTGACCAGGCTCCTATCACCATCGATGAGCCTACTGACGGCACCGTGGACCTCAGCAGCCAAGCTTTCGTGGGCGACACCGCCACCACTTACGCCTGGTACTTAGGCATGCCCGAATACGACGAGGCCGGCGAGCTCGTGGGTGAGCAGCTCATCGAAGACGCCGAATACACCCTCTCCAATGGCGTTACCACATTCCTCGCCAACTTCCACGCTCCCGGAGAAGCCGTGATGTGCGTCATGACCAACGAGGAGCTGCCCGACGTGGTCATCTACACCAACCTCTTCCCCGTATGGGCTGCCGGCGTTGCTGACGTAGCAGCCGACACCGCCGTGCAGGTTGCTGCTGCCGCCGGTGCTATCGTTGTCACTGCCGCTGACGCTGACATGCCCGTCAACGTGTATAGCGCAAATGGCGCCGCAACTGCTGCGGCCGTAACTCGTGCCGGCACTATTGCCCTGCCCGTAGCTCCCGGCATATACATCGTGACAGTCGCCGACAAAGCATTCAAAGTAGCTGTACGTTAA
>JAEDNZ010000108.1 GCA_016302215.1 Muribaculaceae bacterium | reverse complement strand
TTGTAATGTGTGTTTGTGTGTTAATCGTTTGATGATGCAAAGTTACGATGCGATGAATGGTGAAAATAGGACATTTGAGGGGGTGTGGTATTGATTTGTCCTATTTTTAACATTTGTGGTGGCCTTGGGGCGCTGAGAGCGGGGTGTGAGTGAGTATTTTAAGGAATTTAGGATATTTTAAGGAGTGAGGAGTGGCGGACTCTGAGCACTCAGAGTACTCGGAGCACTCGGAGGGCGCGGTGTAAATTGGTGATTTTTAGGGGATTGAGGGCGCTTTTGTGGGGCAAGGTTGCGTCTTTGCAGACTTTATGCGTAGTGGAGGCTGACCGAGGGCTGCGGCCGTCGCCGACGGCCTTGCCCCCGGCTAATGCACAGCGAGCCTTCCAGGCTCGCCGTGGTTACGGCTTTCAGCCTGAAGTTAGCAGCGACTCGTGGCGGTGAAGGGGTATTGGTTGATGCCGAAGCAGGTACGCACGGCGGTGCGGATGGCGTCGGCGCCGGGAGTGTCTTGTCGCAAGATGGCGAGTATCTCGGAGATATATGCGTCTTTGTCGTCGCGCCTGAGGCCGCAAGCGCCGGCGGCATGACAGTCGGCGAGCATGGGTTTGTGGTTGAAGACGCGAAGCACGGAGGCATAGTCGCCATCGGCGATATATCTACGGAACTGCGAGCAGTAGCGCTGATAGGTGGCACGAGGGTCGAGGTCGCGTGCGAGGTCGCGGACGTGACGCTCGAGCTCGCCGATATCGTTGAAGCGTCCGTCGATGCGGTGAGCAGCCTCCTTCTTGAGGTGATGGCGTGTGTGCTGCAATGCCTGGCGCCTCAGCTGAGGCTCGAAGATGTGGAATATTGCGCGACGGACCTGCGCGAAGGCTTTCTGCGGGTCTCTGCCATGATGCGAAGCCACGGCCTTGATGACGTCCTCGAGGAGGAAGATGTTCTCGATTTCGGCGACGTTTGGCACCAAAATCTGTCGGCCACGCAGGTAGCGCACCTCGGGCTCTTCTCGGCGGTCACGGTCCACGATGCCATAGGCGTCGAGGTTGTGGAAAGAGCGTGCGGCATTGAATGAGCGTGTAGCCTCGATGACCCTGTCGCAAGAGCCGAGCGACTTCATGGTGAAGTCCGGGAATATGAGCGGATATAGCTTTGCGTCAATGGAGTTGATGCCATCGCCCTCGATGAATAGTACAGGCTTGCGTGCGCCGAGAATGGCCATAAAGATGTCGTCGGGGAGCGACTCATTATGTGGCTGAATGTCGTAAGCCCATGTGCCGGCCTCGGGGTCGCAAGAGCGGACCCACACGACCGTGGCAGTGGCGCGAGTGGAGGCAAAGGCGAGGTCGTGAGTGGTATATACAAAGGTGCAGTCAGGGCGCAATGCCTCGATGCAATCCCATAGCGAGCGAATGACTGACTGATGGAGGAACAGCCCGGGGGCATCGACAAAGACGGTGCAGCCCTGCGGGGCATACATGGCTGCGCCGAGATAGTACATGGTGGCACGCTCGCCGTCGGATAGTCGCAGCGCCGAGTAGTTGATATCCTTGTCGGCGGTGTGTCCGATGAGCATCTTGCCTTGCTCGATGAGGATTTTATTGTCGGGGTAAATCTTCTGCCACATATCGATGAGCCTGTCGAGGCGCATCTGTCGAGGGGCGCTGTGGCCATCGTCGGCGGTGACGCCATATTTGCGTGCCACCACGTCGGCCACGGCCTCGTTGATGAGCAAGGCAATCAATCGGTCAAACTCGCCTCGAATGTCGGTGCGTATCAGCGGAGAGAGACGAGTGGCTTCGTGGTAAAGAGCGTCAATAGATTGAGGCTCAGCCGACTCGCGGTCGCGCTCGTAGAGGGCCTTCAGCGCCGAGATATGAAACGGCGTGGCGCACTCTGCGGCGAGATAATCGGCGAAGCGCGTCTTGCCGGCGCCGTTGGCACCGATAATCACTATTTGGCGGCGCCGGGCGGTGTCAATGGTCAGCGGAGAGCCATTACTGCGAGGAGGGAGATTCATAGCTTGAGAGATTTGAGGTGGTAATGCAAAGATACATCAAATCTGAGATATGCAGGAGCGGCGAAGTGTTAAAAAATCGCCGTTATGGCGCATAATGTGGCGTAAACGTCGGGGTGGCGGCATCAGAAGCCATACCGGGAGAGGAAATCTGCCACTACGGAGGTGTATTCGGCGGGGTGGTCGAGGTAAGCGGCGGCGTGAGCCGAGCCTTTGGCCACCCATTTAGCCTTAGGCATGGGCTTGGCATCGTAGAGCTGCTGCAGCATCGCGAAAGGCACATAGGTGTCAGCATCGCCGTGAATCATCAGCATAGGTCTGCGGCATCTCGCCACCTGACACAGTGGCGCCGCCTCGCCGAATGACCAGCCATAGCGCAGCTTGCATAGGGCAGATGCGGCATACAATATGGGGAATGGCGGCAAGGAGAACTGCGAGCGCAACTCGCCGCGGAACTCGTCCCAGACAGATGTGTAGCCGCAGTCTTCGACAAAGGCGGCGATATACGGCGGCAGGTCGTCGCCGCTGAGACACATGGTGGTGGCGGCGCCCATTGACACTCCGTGGACCACGATGCGCGAGCTGTTGCCGTCGCAGTTGCCGCCAAAGAGCGAGTCGGCAATGGCACACCAGTGCTTGATGTCGAGCCTATCGAGCCAGCCCATCTGCACCTCCTCTCCCTCGCTGAGTCCATGGGCATGGAGGTCAGGCAGCAAGATGTTGTAGTGGAGGTCGCGGTGATACATACGTCCGAGATACAAGAATTTGATGCAATTGTCAGTGTAGCCGTGCACGATGACTGCCGAGCGGCCTCGAGCGGAGTCGCAGCGCATATATAAGGCGTGATGGCGCTCGCCGGTGGGCATCACCACCATAGTGTCGCGCAGCAATCCGCAGGCACGGACACTATCGCACCAGGGCTTCATGTCAGGGAGGCGTCGATAAAGCTCGGCGTAAGAGCTGTCGGCATCGCCGCGCATATCGCCGGGCTTATGTTCGTAGCCAATGGCGTAGTCGAGCATATAAAAAGCGGCGCCAATGGTGAGCGCCAGGAGCACGCCGAGGCCGGCGAGCGCTGTGATAATCATTTTCTTGAGCGATGGTCTCTGCATAGCGATACTATTTATCAGCATTTATGCTGCAAAGATAGCAAAACTATGCACATCTGCCATAACAAAGGCAGAGATAATGACGCCTTGCCGGCACATAGCGCCACGGCGGCACCATGGGTCAGGTGTGCAGCGGGGCGCAACTTCCGAGGCTAAATGTTGAAGAATAGCGAAAAAATGCGTAAATTTGCAGTGCCGAAACCAAATCGGCGCCATTTTAATGACATACCGAGCATTATATTCAATCTCCCAATAATATAAACGAACACAAGATGGCAACGACACTCACCTCTACAGACTTTCATTTTCCCGGCCAGCGCAGCGTGTATCACGGCAAGGTGCGCGATGTGTATGACATAGACGGCAGCACCCTGGTAATGGTAGCTACTGACCGCATCTCGGCCTTTGATGTTGTGCTGCCCAAAGGCATCCCCTACAAAGGTCAGGTGCTAAATCAGATAGCAGCATACTTTCTTGACGCTACAGCGTCAGAGGTGCCCAACTGGAAGACCGCTACGCCGGACCCGATGGTGACCATGGGTCGCAAGTGTGAGGGCTTCAGAGTAGAGATGATAATACGCGGCTATCTCACCGGCAGCGCGTGGCGCGAATATGCCGCCGGGGCCCGCACGCTCTGCGGGGTGACACTGCCCGAGGGTATGCGCGAGAACCAGCGCTTTGAGACGCCTATCATCACGCCAACCACCAAGGCCGATGCGGGCCATGACGAGAATATCTCAAAAGAGCAAATCATAGAGCAAGGCATAGTGTCGGCAGAAGACTATGCTATAATGGAAGACTACACTCGCCGCCTCTTTGCCATCGGCACCAAGATGGCCGCCGAGAAAGGTCTGATACTCGTGGATACCAAATATGAGTTTGGAAAGACGCCCGACGGCCAAGTGATACTCATCGACGAGATACACACGCCCGACTCGTCGCGCTACTTCTATGCCGAGGGCTATGCCGAGCGCTTTGCCCAAGGCGAGCCACAGCGCCAGCTCTCCAAAGAGTTTGTGCGCCAATGGCTTATGGACAACGGCTTTATGGGCAAAGCCGGCCAGAAAGTGCCGGAGATGACCGAAGAGATATGCCGGTCAATCTCAGAGCGCTATATCGAGCTGTATGAGCACGTCACGGGCCGCACCTTTGTCAAAGCCCCCGAGGCCGACCTCGCCGCACGCATCGAGGCAAATGTCACGGCAGCACTAAAAAAGTAATACCCTACTTGCCCGTGGTAACGCCTTACGACAACGACCGCGGCAAGGCCGAGCAGGTCAAAGAAATGTTTGACGCCATCGCTCCGGCATACGATTTTATGAATCGCGCCATGACGATGGGTGTGGATAAGCTATGGCGTCGCCGTGCCGTGAAGATAGTGGCGAAGTCAGCGCCGCAGTCAATCATCGACATCGCCACAGGCACGGGCGACTTAGCTATCGCTATGGCTCGCCGCATCGCGGAGGCGCATATCAGCGGCCTTGACCTCTCGGATGGCATGGTGGCGATAGGGCGGCGCAAAGTGGCAGCCGCGGGCCTGGAGGCAAGGATAAGTATGGCGGTGGGCGACTGCTGCGACCCGAGCGTTATGCCGGAGGGCACGGCCGACGCCGTGACGGTGGCATACGGGATACGCAACTTTGCCGACATCGCCGCCGGCTATCGCGCTATGCACCGTATGCTCAAGCCCGGCGGCCTCATCTGCGTGGTGGAGCTGTCAACGCCGCAAGGGTGGCTGACGCGCCCGCTCTATAACTTCTACACCCGACATATCATCCCCGGCGTAGGGCGGCTGGTGTCGCACGACGTGCGCGCCTACTCATATCTGCCCGAGTCTATCGCCGCGGCACCGCAGCGCCGGCAGATGTTGCAGCTGATGGAGGATGCGGGCTTTAGCGATGCCCGATACATCTCACTCACCTTCGGCACCTGCACCATCTACACGGCTCGGCGCCTACCTTAATCATTAATCAAGTATTGCGACTATGTATTATCACAGCTTACGACATCTGCTTATCATCGCCGTGGCAGCGGCTATCATCGCCGGGGCGCCCACGGTGGCTGCACAAGCGAGCTATTTCAGCTCAGCGCGCGTGGTTGACGCCTCAGCGCCGGCTGTAGGCATCGCCGAAGCCGCCGACACGGTGGTAGTGCCCGCCGACACGGTGATGGGCACGCTGGTCATCCCCGAGTATTTCTTTATCCCGGCTATCTATGACCACTACACCTTTCCGGACACCACCCGCTATGACGCCGCCGAGCTAAGCGGCAATGAGGGGTCGCGGTGGATAGAAGAGCAAGTGTCGCTGGGCCGGCGCATGATAGCGCTGCGTCGCACGCTGCTGTATGCCCACCCGGAGCTGGTGAGCTACAACACGGCCACGCTGCTCAAGGCTCCCAAGCAATACTATGCCGTAATCAATCCCAAGGACTACACCCTCGACATACGCGAGGGTGTGACCGCGCCTGCCGGCGAGACTACCCTACAGGCAGAGGCCGTGAAGAAACGCCACTGGATTAAGGACTTCAATGTGGGATTACAATTCTCGCAGGCCTACATCTCGCCTAACTGGTATCAGGGCGGCAACCAGAGCCTCATAGCCCTGGGGAGCATATACTATAATGTGAAGCTTAATCAGGAGTATCACCCCAAGCTGCTGTTTGAGACCACCATGCAGTATAAGCTCGGCACCAACCATACGCCGGAGGACACGCTCCACTCATACACCGTGACAGAGGACCTGCTGCAGATTAACAGCACCTTTGGTGTCAAGGCCGCAAAGCGGTGGTACTACTCCATCTCGGGTCAGTTTAAGACGCAGCTGCTCAACTCATACAAGACCAACAACCCTGAGCTGCAGTCGGCATTTCTGTCGCCGGGCGACCTGACGGTGGGTCTTGGTATGACATATAACTACGCCCGCAAAGACGGGCGCGCCACCTTTGATGCGTCGATATCGCCGCTGTCCTACAACCTGCGCATCTGCACTAACAGCCGCGTCAATGCCGGCAACTACGACATAGAGCCCGGGCGGCATTGCGCCCACAAGATAGGTTCGTCAACAGAGCTCAAGCTGCTGTGGAAGCTGACCTACAATATCACGCTGACGTCGCGGCTGTTTGCCTTCACTGACTACCATTCGGCGCAAGTAGATTGGGAGAGCACCCTGGCTTTTGCCATCAACAAATTCCTCTCGACACAGATTTACGCCCACCTGCGCTATGACACTATGACGCCCGACGTAGAAGGCACCAAATGGCGCAATCTGCAAGTCAAGGAAATCTTCTCGATAGGCTTCTCATACTCATTCAAATCAAT
>JAEDNZ010000107.1 GCA_016302215.1 Muribaculaceae bacterium | reverse complement strand
TTTTAACGTTAGTTACAGCATAAAGCAGAAATTTTAACTATTTGTCATTCATAAAATTTAAGCATTGTGCGCCGGGCGTTGTTAAGTTTTTAGATTTTGTCTGACGCTCTGCCAAATATGGTTAAAGTTGAGGGGCTATGGGCACTACATTACGATATTATGGCTTATATTTGCGAGTGAAAAAATTTGATATTAAGAAACGTTATACAAATATACACCTCTGACATGAAAAAAGTAGTAATTGTATTGACATCAGTCTTGGCCACGGTGGGTGCTATGGCGCTCTTCACCTCGGCTAAGGCAGTGCTCGGCAGCGCCGACGGTGCCGACGGCACAACTGACAGCTCGGCTCTGACGCCCGGGCGCATCATCAATCAGGACGATTTCACAGCTGCCGCCGAGGCTACCGTCAACGGCGTGGTCTGCGTCAAGAGCTATGCCACTCCCTCGCGCGGATACTCGCGCGGTGGCAACAATAGCTTTGGCGATTTTTTCAATGACCCGTTCTTCGAGTTTTTCTTCGGACAGCCGCAGCAGCGCCAGGCCCCTCGCACCGAGCCTAAAAGCGAGCCGCAGCAGATAGGCCTGGGCTCCGGCGTAATCATCAGCAAAGACGGTTACATAGTGACCAACAACCACGTCATCGCCGATGCCGAGCGCCTCGAAGTGACGCTCAACGACAACCGCAACTTCACCGCCACCGTGGTAGGCGCCGATGCCACCACTGACCTCGCGCTCATCAAAATCGACGCTGATGACCTCCACGTCATTCCCATCGGCGACTCCGAGCAGCTGAAGTTAGGCGAATGGGTGCTCGCCGTGGGCAATCCCTTCGGCTTCACATCATCTGTCACCGCCGGCATCGTCAGCGCTAAGGCTCGCAACATTTCGTCTTCCACGCAGACACCCTCGTCAGGCGGCATTGAGTCATACATCCAGACCGATGCGGCCGTCAACCGCGGCAACTCGGGCGGCGCCCTGGTCAACCTGCGCGGCGAGTTGGTGGGCATCAACACTGCCATCTACTCACAGACCGGCACTTACGCCGGGTGCTCGTTTGCCATCCCTACCACCATCATCAAGAAGGTAATCGATGACATCAAGAAGTACGGCACCGTGCAGCGTGCTTACCTCGGCATCGAGTTTGTGGAGCTGACACCTAAGCTCGTCACCGAAAAAGAGATTAAGGGCGTCAACGCCGGCATCTATGTGGCCAAAGTGGTTGAGCGCTCGGCAGCTATGGCTATGGGCCTGCGCGAAGGCGACGTGATTGTATCACTGGCCGGTCACCCCACCCTATCTACCGCTCAGCTGCAAGAAGCTATCGCTCGCTGCAGCCCCGGCGACAAGGTGGAGATAGTATTCTACCGCGATGGTGAGAAGAAGAGCGACACCGTGGTGCTCCGCAACAGCCAAGGCAACACCGCCATCACTCACCCCGACAATGCTTCTTCTCTCGGCGCCAAGTTTGTATCCGTCAACGATGAACTGCGCAAGCTCTTAGGCATCAACGGTGGCGTGCAAGTAAGCGAGGTCAACGATGGCCGCTTTGCCAACGCCGGCATTCGCAGCACCTTTATTATCCTCGAAATCAACGGCAGCAGAGTATCCTCAGCTGACGATATCGAGAAGATTTACAACGCCATACGCAAGTCATCTGACTCCAACAAGGTGATGTTCATAACAGGCATATACCCCAACGGCAAGGCCGACTACTATGCCGTAAACCTCAACGACTGATAGCGTAAGGCCGCATTAAGCGCCAAACCTAATCCATACCTCTACACAAAGCACAGCACCGGGCATCTCAACACCGTTGCTGTGCTTTGCTAATTCTTTGGTCAAAAATGACAATAAATTATCCCAAAAGGATAATATTTTTGTCATTCTCAAAAAATGCACTACCTTTACTAAAAATTATAGACCATCACTTCTATGGACAAGAATAAGACCTCCAAGCTGCTCTTTTTGGCAGTGACTATCATAGCCGCTTTGATGAGCGCTTGCTCCTCTGACGACGACCCGAAATGGCAAGACCTCAGCATCGCAGACCCCGGCATCATCTTGCGCGAAGGCGAGTCTGCCACTGTCAGCTTCACCGGCGGCAGCAGTGATTACGCCGTTACGATCACCAACCCAGATGTGGTTTCGTGCGATATAGAGACATCGGAGTATGCCGTGCGCTTTAACAAGCAACTGATACACATCACCCCTATCCAACCGGGCAACACCGTGATTAGCATCATCGATAATGTCAATGGCTCTTCTATCACCATCACCGTGAGAGTAGTGGAGCCTTACATCATCGGCCGCACACCCATTAACGCTGCCGACTACACTAACGAGGTGTTCAAAAAGGGCACTTGCCTCTGCCTGATGAAGAGCGGCAAATTCATGCTCTTTGACGACCCATACCCCAACAGCAGCAGCACCGACCTCAAAGGCTGCGAGCCCACCCTCCAAGGCGACTACGCCATTGAGAAAGATGCCTCCGGCTGCTATATCACATACGCTTACGTAGAGTCATCTCACATGACCACTTACAAGTTTACCATCAACGATGAAGCTTATCAATACCTGAGCGAATGGCCCGCCATAAGCTATGGTTTCGATAATTTCACCACTTTCTTGATAAGCATGACCAACGTTTATGACCAAACGCGCGCCATGTATCTCGCCGAGGCCAACGTAAAGCTCCCCTACGGCATCACACTGCAACAATGATAAATTTGAGTTAATATGTCGTTGAACAAACTATTGTTCATCACCTGACCTCGTCTTACTATTCTATAATACACACACAGAATCTTAATCGGAATATGAGTGAATTTGAAGCAGTCACAAGCTCTCAAATTCACTCTATTCATTTTTTGTGCGCTCAAAATACGCTCTTATTGCAAAAAAATTAGTAAATTTGAGCCATACAAAAAAACGAACAAGGCTCATGAAACATATACTGACCACAGTCGCTATTGCCGGCGCCTGCTTTTTAAGTGCTCAGGCAGCGGCGCCCGCGTGGCTGGAAAGCGACTCCGCCTCGGCTATTGACGCTCGCATTGAGCGCGACTTCACCCTCTCACGCGCTGACATTGTAGCTCAAGTGAAGGCAAAGCACCCCAATGTCAGCGATGCCGACATTGCGGCTTTTGAGGCGCAACGATATCTCGAAGCTATGACTATCGGCGGCGAGCGCCGTTATTTCAGAAAAGCGGCACGCAACCTGGAGCTGCTATACCCCGAATACAATGGCCATTGGCAGCTGCGCGGCGGCGATGCCACACCGCGCGACATCGCATTTGTGGACTCCGTGCTCGACTGGTATCGCGGCACCAACGACAAGGGCATAGCCCATAAGGTCACTTATCGTTTCCGTATCGACGTGCCATATCACGAGGCGCTCGCCGGTGACACCCTCAGGGTTTGGATGCCCTACCCCTTGGCGTCGCAGCGCCAAAGCGACATCGAGTTGCTCTCGGCATCGCCATCGCTCAAACTTATCAGCGCTGCCGGACAGAGTGTCCACCGCTCGGCTTACTTTGAAGCGCCGGCACCCGCGCCGGGCGACACCGCGCACTTTGAGTACGTCGCCACATTTGTCAACCATGGCGAATACTTCTCGCCACAACGGATACTCCGCGACATGCAGCCCTACGACACCGAAGGCGACCTGTACAAGCGATACACCGCCTTTGAAGCCCCACACATCGTGCGCCTCGACTCGCTCGCCCGCGCCATCGTCGGCAAGGAGACCAATGCCTTCAAGCAGAGCGAAATGGTCTATGACTATATAGTGCGCCGCTATCCCTGGGCCGGCGCGCGCGAATACAGCACTATACCCTGCATACCTCAATATGTCATTGAGGAGGGGCACGGCGACTGCGGCCAGGTATCGCTCCTCTACATCTCGCTGATGCGCTCCTTGGGCGTGCCCGCGCGATGGGAGAGCGGCTGGATGCTTCACCCCGGCGACAAGAACCTCCACGACTGGGCCGAGGTATATTTCGAAGGCATAGGTTGGGTGCCGGTTGATGTTTCGTTCGGCCGCTTCACCCCGGCCAGCGACCCGGCGGCTGTCAACTTCTACTCCACCGGTATGGATGCCCACCGATTAGCCGCCAACAAAGGCGTCTGCGGCCAATTCTATCCGCCCAAAAAGTTTGTGCGCAGCGAGACCGTCGATGCCCAAATGGGCGAGGTAGAGTGCTCTCGCGGCAACATATTCTACACCTACTGGGACCAAGAACTTGAAATTATCGACATTCACCCTATAACTCTAAAGAAATGACACTAAAAGGATATATCGGCATTTATGCCGCTGCTATTGCCGCAATGCTCCCATCAGCACTGCCTGCTCTCGCCACCGATTGGGCTACGCCGCGCATCTCCGTGGCTTGCATACGCACCGAGCCCGCTCACGCCGCCGAGCTCTCATCGCAAGCCGTGATGGGCACTCCCATGCAAGTGCTCGAGCACCGCGGCGAGTGGTACAAGGTCGAGACTCCCGAAGGATACCAGGGATGGATGACCGCTCCATCGCTGGTGACTCGCACCGATGCCGAAATGGCGCAGTGGCGAGCCGACGACAATAGGCTGGTGGTGACCGCCGTATATCAGGTGCGAGCATATAACGGGCCCCACACCTACGGCTTCAAAGACGTAGTCACTGACCTCGTCAACGCTTGCATCATCACTGCCACAGGGCGCTCTGAGGGCGTCCGCGTAGAGGTAGCCCTCCCCGATGGGCGCAAGGGCTGGGTTGACGCCTCTGCCGTGACACCCATACGCCTTTGGGCGGCACAAGACTTCAACGCTGAGAAGATTTTGGATATGGCTTATTCAATGGAAGGGCAGCCTTACCTCTGGGGTGGCACATCCACCAAATCACTCGACTGCTCCGGCCTGAGCAAGGTGAGCTATCTCTCGTGCGCCATAATTCTCAAACGCGATGCCTCACAGCAGGCGCGCACAGGACTACGCATCGAAGCCTCCGACTGGCGCAGCTGCCAAGCCGGCGACCTCCTCTTCTTCGGCAACGCCGACACCGGCAAGGTCACCCACGTGGCCATATATGATGCCAACGGCAACTACGTGCACTCTTCAGGGCGCGTCAAGCGCAACAGCGTGGATCCGGCATCGCCGGCTTATCTCACCACGCCCTTTCTCCACGCCGTGCGTATCCACGGCTATGAGGGCACTGATGGCATCACTCAGGTGCGCAACCACCCATGGTACTTTTAATAACACATTATCATAACAACAACCATTACCACCTACCCACTCAATCACATAATCCCCTCAACCACCATGAATCGCCGCAATTTTCTAAAGACCACAGCGCTGGGCGCCGCTATCGCTGCATCGCCTATATCATTCTCAGCTTTCGGCAGCCCCACCAAGAGCACGGGGCGCAGCGGACGGCTCAACCTCAGCTTCGCGCCTTACGAGCTGAAGCTGCGCCACGCCTTCAATCTCGCCAAATATCAGCGCACCACCACCCCCGACGTGCAAGTGCAAATCGAGTATGACGGCATCATCGGATATGGCGAAGCCTCCATGCCTCCATACCTGGGCGAGTCGGTTGACTCAGTAACTTCGTTCCTCTCTAAGCTCGATTTGAGTCAATTTAGCGACCCATTCCGCATCGAAGATATAATGGCCTACCTGGAGTCAGTGGCGCCTAACAACCGCGCCGCTAAGGCATCGGTGGATATCGCCCTCCACGACCTATTGGGCAAAATCATGGGGCAGCCATGGTATAAGATTTGGGGGCTGAACCCGCAAAAATGCCCTAACACCTCGTTCACCATCAGCTACGATGCCGACCCCGCCGAGATGAAGGCAAAAATTGATGAGACAGCGCCTTTCAAGGTGATAAAAATAAAAATGGGCCTCGACCACGACAAGGAGCTGGTCAACGCTATTCGCAGCCGCACCGACACCGCCATCTGCGTAGATGTAAACCAAGGCTGGAGCGACAAAGAGCAAGCCCTCGAAATGTGTCACTGGCTCGCCGAGCGCAACTGCCTGTTTGTGGAGCAACCTATGCCCAAAGAGATGATTGACGAGACGGCCTGGCTGCGCGAGCGATCGCCGCTACCCATCATTGCCGACGAGTTTTTGCAGCGCCTGCCCGATGTAAAGCGCGCTGCCGCGGCTTACGACGGCATCAATATCAAGCTGATGAAATCCACAGGTATGCACGAGGCTTACCAGATGGCTGTGCTCGCGCGCTCGCTGGGCATGAAAATCATGCTCGGATGTATGACTGAGACATCATGCGCCGTGACGGCCGCCGCACAGTTAGCGCCTATGGTGGATTGGGCCGACCTTGACGGCAACCTCCTTATTGCCAACGACCGTTTTGACGGCATCAAAATCGTAGAGGGCAAAGTCACCATTCCCGACCGTCCCGGCATCGGCGTGGAGCTGCTCTAACCTACTGCTACAC
>JAEDNZ010000106.1 GCA_016302215.1 Muribaculaceae bacterium | reverse complement strand
CTTGAAGCAATTGAAAATGGCGGAGCCGTTATTGAACAAATCCGCAAAATCGAACTGTAATACAAGATTGCTGCCGTAGTAAGGAGATACTTCGGAATTGATCCCCTGGCTAAGAAAGCACCAGGCTTATAACCTGGCAAAAGGCTCCCTACGCTTGTCGCGCAATCTTTTTACCCGCATCATACACCACCGTCTCCTTCCCCCCTTAGACATAAGTCGTTAATATCGCCACAGCCCTTGATAATAGTATTATCTTGGGGTGTGATTGTTGTGTAACTAATGGTAGTGAGGATGGGGCAGTGATTTATTGTGTGGAGAAGTGTTAAAGAATAATAAATTACCGCAATAACTTTTGCGTGTTTCGTAATCATTTCATAATTTTGCGGCATCTATGGCTTTGAGCCTATTAGCTAACTACAATTATTAACTTAAAAACTGCACCTGCCTATCGACTTGACACTACTCTAAATCACAAACGATTAAAGTAATGCAATCATTAGAATTATTGACTGACGATGTGTTGGTCAATCTGTATGCCGAAGGCGATAATGAGGCGTTTGATGAGCTGCTAAGCCGTCATGGTGCTCGCCTCCACAATTATATCAATCAGCTCACCGGCGATAGCGACCTGACAGAGGATATCTTTCAGGAAACTTTCGTTAAGGCCATTGTAACGATACGTCAGGGTCGCTACACTGAGAGTGGCAAGTTTGCGGCTTGGCTGTCGCGCATCGCCCGCAATCTCATCATTGACCATTTCCGGTCAGAGCGCTCTGAGCCTACCGTCTCTACCGATGATGACAACTACGATATCCTCAATCGTCGCGAGCTCAGCGAGGCGGCTATTGAAGATAATATTGTCATAGAGCAAATTCTCTCTGACGTGCGCCATTTGGTCACAATGCTGCCCGACACTCAGAGGGAGGTGCTTGAGCTCAGATACTATAAGAATTTGAGCTTTAAGGAAATAGCCGAGTTTACCGGCGTCAGCATCAACACGGCACTGGGGCGTATGCGTTATGCTATAATCAATATGCGCCGTATGGCTAAGGAGCAAAATATCGTGCTCACTCGATAATACACACCTCCCCCTCTATCATATTATATTAGGCGCGGCCTTCGGGTCGCGCTTGTCTTTACCGGCGGCCTTGACTTATATCAATTAATTACACTTTTGACACAAAATGGTGATTTTTATTTGATTTTTATTTTGATTTCATCGCAATTGTAAGTACTTTTGCACTAAACAAGTATTAATCTATCCATAGTGCCATTTCGGCACCGGTATAGCAAGTAGTAAAAATAAATCAAAACACTGCTTTTATGAAAATTATTACAAAGTATGCCACGTTGCTGTGCTTTATGAGCTCTGCAATGCTTTCTTTTGGTCAGTCTTTCGAGGAAACTGAAGACTTTGACGATGCATCGCATTTTGAGACATCGGCTGCTGCTCCGGTCGGCTGGACTTCTACCGGCAATAAAGCCCTAAAGCGCACCTACATCAATAGCGACTATGGCTTTGCAGCTGCTTCAGGCAGCTACTGCCTCCTGACGTACCTTGATGCTTCTTCTACATTCTCCAACGAGGTTATTACCACCAAGGCTTATAGCCTGAAAGGAGGCAAGAAATGCTTTGTCTCTTTCGCACTCTATGCGTATTCGAGCAACCCCAACCAGGTCAATGTGCGCATTGCGGGCATGACCGTCAAGGCCGGCACTTCGCAAGACCCCTCTACTCACACCATCGAGGTAGGCACTATGACCGCTGCCGCTCACAATTGGGACACCATTACCCTCGAATTTACTCCCGAGGCTGATGGCGATTATTATTTCTCATTCATCCCTTATTCGGGCAACACACTGGGACTGAACGGCTATTTCGGCCTCGATGATGTCACCATTATGGGTACCGCGCCCGGCGGCACCGACCCGGACCCCGAGCCTGAGCCGGGCACTGACCCCGAGCCTGAGATTGAGATCGGCGAGCCTGACCCCGACAATGAGGCTAATGCTTATGACTTGCCTTACATTGAGTCGTTTGACAATGAAAACAATAACTACGACGGCAAGAGCTATGTGCCCGTAGGCTGGCTCAGCACCGGCACCATGCCTTTTGTCACCGCACAGCTCGCCGGCGTTGAGGCTGTCACCGGCACTTATTACGCTATCGCCGACGATGTCAACTATGAGCGTGACGAGCGTCTTTACACTCCCTTCTTCGTGCTGAATGCCGGCACTACTTACAACATCGCTTTCTATGTGTATATGCCCGGCAAGAGCGCTCCCGCTCAGCTCGACTTCACCGTGGGCACCCAGCAGGACTATGAGTTCCACGCCGTAATGAAGTCAATCTCCGGCTATTACAAGGGCTGGACCAAGACACAGCTTACATTTACGCCTAAGCTCACCGGCCCGTACTGCTTCTCCTTCTTTATCGGCAACTCGCCCGTAGGCGCCGGCGTCGTAGCTATTGACGACTTCTCGATTACTACCGATGGACTGTCGCTGCGCCCCACTGCATCGTTTGGCGTTGACGCCGTTACCGATGTTTACGACAGCAGCGTTGTCACCACGCCCAAATATTCGGTGGGAATAATCAACACATCCAAATATGCCTCTGAATATCTCTGGGAAGTGCCCGGCGCAACGCCCGAGACATCAACTGAGCGCAACCCGCGCTTCACATTCCCGCAGACCGGCACTTACACCATCACTCTCACCACCTCCAACTCCGTGGGCGAGAAGACCACCTCGCGCGACGTGGCTGTCTCTGTCATGACCACTGCACATGAGGACTATCCTCTGTGGACATACAACTGCCAGGAAGACCGCATCATGCAGTCATCGAGCGAGCTGCCCGTGTTCAATACCGGCGACCAGTATGACTATGTCACCGGTCCAAACTACTACTACCGCTCGTTTGCACAGCGCGTCAATGTCCCCGGCAACATGGCCGTCACCATCAAGTCGCTGACATGGTCAATGCAGTATCTGCATATCAAGCAAGACACTCACAATGCAGACTATGCTTGCCCGCTCAACATCGTAATCTACGGCGAGAAAGATGGCCGTCCCGACCTCAACAACGTATTCGGCCGCGCCGAGAGCACCGTCTCTGAGGTGTTAGGTAGCATGGGCTTCGAGATACGCCAGTCAAAGGCCTTCACTTTCCCGACGCCAATCACCGCCGTGGGTCCATTCTACATCGCTTTCGAGCTTGATGACCGCTTCCCCATTACATGCAATGACCCGAACCTCGTGCGCAACTACTACGCTTTCGCACCGCTGCGCCACGCCACCAACTGGTCGTCGCTCTTCTGCCGCCCCAATCGCGCTCCCGAAGGCACTGACATCGCCACCGATGGCTCGTGGGTAGCTGTCGATCTCCTCGACAGGTCGCTTGCCGGTCTGGGTCTCTATATGGCCGTATGGGGCGATATCGCCATCGAAGACCGCTCATCGGTAGCTCTCACCACCGACGGCGAGATTATGTATGCCGCAATGTTTGACGGCGACACCCTCATCGTCAGCGGCACCACTGCCGGGCAATCAGTCACCGTATATGACCTTGCCGGCCACGCGCTCCTTACTGCTCCGGCTACCGAGCTCAGCACCACCATTGATGCTGCCACCCTCGCCCACGGCATTTACATCGTGGCTTGTGGCGAGCAGGCTACCAAGGTCGCTAAATAACAATGTCACCACTCCTGCTGTCATACATCATCACATAGTCATTAAAAAACGACACACGATGTACTTTTACCGTATGATGAGTAGATAACTATTACGCCAATGGCGCCGACTCTCAGCTTTAGCTCTCATGTGAGGCTGCGTGTCGGCGCCTTTGCCTTTAACCGACGATTACTACCTATCTAACAATAATATCATTCACGCTTTTTATCTCATGAACTATTTCTCTTTCAAGCACATATTTGCCACGGCAGCAGCGCTTTTCGTTGCCGCCGCACCGGCGCTTGCCGTGCCCGCTTACCCCGATGTCATCACCGCCACGCAGCCTGACGGCTCTAAGGTGATGCTGCGACAGATGGGCGATGAATACGACCACTGGGCCGTAACGCCCGATGGCTACACCCTCTTGCGCGACAAGCAAGGCTTCTGGACTATAGCCACCGCTGATGACGAGGGCTACGCTCGCCCGTCGGAAATTCGCTACACCGGCTCCACTGACATAGCACGCGCCCGCGGCATTGCTCCTAACCTCGAATACCGCATGCCGCAAAGCGCCATGGAGCTCCGCGCGCGCAAGTCGTCGCTCCAGATTGACAATTCGTTTCCCACTTCGGGCAAGCGCAAGCTGCTGATGCTGCTCATCAACTATGCCGACACACAGACCACCTTCACCCAGTCTGATTTCAACGACTTCATGAACAAGGAGGGCTACAACGGCATAGGCAGCTTCCGCGACTATTACCTCGAAAACTCTTACGGCAAGCTCGATGTCACCACCACCGTGACGCGCTGGGTCACTCTCCCTTACGCCAAGAGCGTGTATGGCGACGACGTGGCTGAGCAGGTGCGCCAGGCTATGAACCAGCTCGACAGTGAAATCAACCTCCGCGACTTTGACAACGACGGCGATGGCATACTTGATGGTCTCGCTATCATTCACCAAGGTCTCGGGCAAGAGTATTCGGGCGACTACAGTGATATATGGTCGCACTCGGGCACTATATATGGCCAGACATACGATGGTGTGCAGATACGTCGCTACACCATCGAGCCGGAGCGCCTCGGCGATGAGATATCCACTATCGGTGTGATGACTCACGAGTTCGGTCACAACCTCGGCGCTCCCGACTTCTACGACACCGTCAACGGCAGCAATGTAGGTTACCCCGGCACCGGCTACTGGGACCTCATGGGCTCCGGCGCATGGAATGGTCCTTCTAATCGCCGCGGCTCACGACCTGCCGGCACCAATATGTGGCAAAAGATACAGCTCGGCTGGGCTACGCCCACAGAGCTCACCACAGCGCAGACCATCTCAGCTATGCCGGCAGCTCACACATCGGCTACGGCTTATAAGGTCAACACCACCGTTCCCGGCGAATACTTCCTCCTCGAGAACCGTCAGCAGCGCGGCAACTTTGACTTCGCGCTGCCTTACCACGGCCTCATCATCTATCACGTAGATGAAAATCTCATCAGCGAGCGTTGCATTCCCAATACCCTCAATACCACTCACCCGCAAGCCATGTATGTGGTGTGCGCCAACTCCGGCTACGAGCCCGGCAGCGTCATCGCCACTTATGGCAACGTCAACTCCTCGGCCACGCCCTTCCCCGGCAGCGGCAACGTCACCGCTTTCAGCGACTACACCACGCCCTCGGCCATGTCAAACAGCGGCCGCGCATCGTACTTCAGCATTAAAAACATCACCGAAAACACCGGCGGCACCATCACCTTCACCTTTGACCCTGGCAACACTCCCGAGCCGCCGAAGAACCTCACTGCCACCGTCAAGGAGGGCTCTGTAATACTTAAATGGGAAGCGCCGTCAGCCGCTGCCGGCAACGTGTCAAAATACACCGTCTATCGCAACGGCGAGGTGCTGACCACCACTACCGCTACCACCTATACTGACGCCGACGCTCCGAGTGATGCCACCATCAAGTATGCCGTAGATGCTACTTACACCGATGGCCGCGTATCCACCTATGCCACGGTGGAGATATCCATCATCCCCAATATTGTCACCGCTGTCAAGAATACCAATACCGCCTCATCGGTGACTCTCGACTTCACGCTCAACAACACGCTGAGCCGCTGTCTCTCGCTCGTCGATGCCGATGTGTATGACTACACCGTGGCCTCGGCCGATGTGGCACATCGCTATCGAGCCGAAGACATCAAGGTGTATGAGGGCTATAAGATTAAGAAGATTGCCTTCCTGCCTTACATGGGACCGCAGCAGCTGTCGGCTACGATACGCGTGTGGACATCAGACCCTGACGGCTCAAACATGGAGCTCCTGGCCGAGCGCACCACCCAAGAGTTCGGCACACTCACCTGGAGTGAGGTGCTCCTGACCAAGACCTTGGTCATCCCCGCCGACAAGGATCTGTGGATAGGCGTGCACTACACCTCTAACACCGGCTCACTGCAGCTCGTCACCGACAAGGGCCCTGCACTCAACGGCTACGGCAATATGGTGCGCATCGATGGCGAAGACTGGAAGGCCGACACATCGATAGACGCCAACCACTTTATCTATGCCGTCCTCACGGCCGTTGACTCTCCTTATGACGCCACGCTGGCCAACCCCGGCGAGGTCACTGACCCGGCTATTGACCTGGCGCTGCCCATCGGCTTCTCAGTATATCGCGATGGCAGCTACATAGGCTGCACCGCCAGCCGCCGTTTCGTGGATAGAGCGCCCTCACTCGGCTCTCACACCTATGAGGTGCACTGCATATATCGTGGTGCCAGCGAGTCGTCAGGCATCAGCCATGAAGTGTTCTTTGACGGCACGGGCAGCGGTGTCGATGATATCGATGCCGACGCTGCCGATGATGCTCCCGCCACATACTATGACCTCCGTGGCGCCCGCATCACCACTCCGGCGCCCGGCGGCATCTACATAGAGCAGCGCGGCGCATCAGCCACCAAGACTCTCA
>JAEDNZ010000105.1 GCA_016302215.1 Muribaculaceae bacterium | reverse complement strand
CCACCGAGCTCACCGACACTTCAGTGCGCTCCGATCCATCATACACTATTACAACAACCCGCTTCCGGAGGCCTCAGAGCTTATCCCGGCAAAATTTTTGTGCAAAATTGTACGTCAAAATTTGCCATCTGAATAAATTTTCGTAAATTTGCAGGCCATTACTACGAAAGCGTCTTACCAACGCACATTTTTTACGTATAAAGCAACACTATATAACAATGAAAAAAGACATCCATCCCTCTAACTATCGCGAAGTTGTATTCAAGGATATGTCAAACGACGAAATCTTCATCACCCGTTCGACTATCGCTACTCGTGAGACTATCGACGTTGACGGCGTGACCTACCCCCTGGTGAAGCTTGAAATCACCAGCGCGTCGCACCCCTTCTTCACCGGCAAGCAGAAGCTCGTCGATACCGCCGGCCGTGTGGATAAGTTCATGAGCCGCTACGGCAATCGCAACAAGAAGTAATAGACACTTCCACACTCATTTATCACCATACGAAGTGGGCTGCCTCTCTCCATCAGGCAGCCCGCTTTGTGTATATGTGTGACCCTCAGGCCCGGGACTCAGTCATCAGCGCGATATTCAAGGATGTCAGCCGGCTGGCAGTCAAGCACTGCACAGATGGCGTTGAGCGTGCTGAAGCGTATTGCCTTAGCCTTGCCCGTCTTGAGGATTGACATGTTGGCCTGAGTGATACCCACCTGATTGGCGAGCTGTCCGAGCGACATTTTGCGGCGCGCCATCATTACGTCAAGATTAACTATAATAGCCATAGCAAAGAGTGTTAATCAATTATATGTCACTTTGATTATCAGATAGTTAACTCCTGCTCCTCGCTGACCTCGACTGCCACGGCATATAGCTTGGCAAAGACGATCAGCACAAAGCATGAGATGAGCATATACTCGTTGATATAGATTTCAATCTGACGAATACCATTATACACGATATTGCCGGCGTTGCCATCTACCAGCGAGTAAAAAAAGTAGATGATAGTCATGGCATAAAGCCAGCGCTGGTTGCCGCGGATAAAGAGCTTGCCGGCGCCCGCCCCGCGCCATATCCTAAATAAAAAAACGAGCAGCGTGGCAACCATAGCCAGAGCGAGGGCATAACGCCCCACCACGAGCGTGATGCGCAGCCACTGCACATCAGCCATATCGGCCGGTATATCATTGAACACTATGTCGAGTGTGCCCCATGATTGGATACTGATGAAGAGCACAAACATGGCGCACACCGCAGCGCAGGCCACTATCAGGCGCCTCAGTGATTTGGACTTACTTTTCATAAAGCGATATTTTTTTATTGTTTAACGATATGCAAAGGTAAGACTATTTTCTTGCCCCACAAAAAATATTTATCGTTTTTCAATAATTTAACACCTCCTCACCCCTCATCGTGCTATAGCTCTATCAGTCCAATTAGCTCTATACCACCCGACGAGCCCTCCGAGTGCTCCGAGCCGCGCGCCGGGTGAGGCGCTAAAAAAGAGATGATGAGTGAAAAGTGGCTGTTTTTTTGTATCTTTGCAGAGTAAGAAAACACATAACGATACAATTATGCGCAATATGATAACGGGCATGCTGCCCCCGGTGACTAAAAATCTGCTGATAATCAACGTGTTGGTATGGCTTTTCGGCACACTGATGCCGACGGCTGCGCCGGTGATAGAGCGCTATTTTGCGCTGCATTATTTCACGTCGCCGGCGTTCTACCCGTGGCAGCTGTTTACATATATGTTTCTGCACGGAGGGTTTATGCATGTGTTTTTCAATATGTTTGCCCTCTTTATGTTTGGCGGCATCATAGAGCGGTCGCTGGGTGCGAGTCGATTTTTGTTTTATTACATCTCGTGCGGCATCTTTGCGGGCTTGGCCCAGATGGGGGCTTTTGCCATCACCATCAGCCGCTACATGGAGCTGTTCACCCCGGCAGAGTCTGATTATATCATCAATCAAGGATGGCAGCTACTGCAGCAGGGATTTAACTATGCCGAGCCGACAGCAGCGACGCTCAATGCCCTTGTCAATCAAGCCATGGTCGGGGCATCGGGAGCGGTGTATGGCGTGCTCTTAGCCTTTGGCATGCTGTTTCCCAATCAGCCCATCTATCTGTATTTTGCCATCCCCATCAAGGCGAAGTGGATGGTTGCCGGCTATGCCGTGATAGAGCTGCTGTACTGCATCAGCGGAGGCAGCACTGTCGATAATGTGGCTCACTTGGCTCACCTGGGCGGTATGCTGCTTGGCTTTGTGATGATAATCTACTGGCGACGCAAGGGATTGTTTAATAACCGCTGGTTTTTCTGAAACATCTTGAAGGCTAACGACATAAGGAAAGCCCTATGGGGCAAGACTGTCAACAGATTACTGACAGTCAACGCAGCTGTGTTTGTCATCTTGACCGCCGGCAGCCTTATAGCTCCGCTGCTGGGGGGCGATGCGGCGCTGTGGGTGTCGCAGTTCGCGCTTCCGGCGACGCCGGAGGCTGTGTTGCGGCAGCCGTGGACGCCGGTGCTGTATATGGTGGCGCACGCCAACGTGGTGCATCTGCTGTTTAACATGGTGTGGCTATACTGCTTCGGGCGATTGCTGGAGTCCGTGAGCAGCGGACGGCTGCTCCTGACGGCATACATTGCCGGAGGCATCGTCGGCGGCATCGCCTACATGATTATCTGGCCCTTGGTGAGCACGGCTGCCGGGGTGCTGTTAGGCTCATCGGCAGCGGTGATATCCGTGGCCGTGGCGCTGGCAGTGCGTGTGCCTGACATGAAAGTGAATATGATGATTATCGGCCCGGTGGCCATCAAATGGGTAGTGGCCGTGGTGCTGGTGCTCTTTGGCATCGGCCTTGCCGGCGCCAATATGGGAGGCAACATAGCCCACTTGGCGGGCGCCGCTACGGGCCTGATAGTAGGACTGAGCAAGAGCCGCGAGCGCGCCCGTAAGGTGAGCGGCGGCGAGGCGGCGCCCTTCACCGCCGCTGACCGTGCCGAGCTTGACAGGCTGCTCTCCAAGGTGCGCCACTCGGGCTATGCATCGCTGAGCGCCGGCGAGCGGCGCCGTCTCTTTGACATCTCCGGACGCATCAAATAACCAATAGCGGTCACAAAAATGGGCAGCAACAACAGCAACAATTGCAATAACAGCAACGACCACCGCCGCCAATCGGCGACACCGGCAGCCAAAGGCAGCAGCCGCAAAGGCCGCAAGCCCCGCAAGGCGCCGGCCGGCGCCGCCCTGCGCTGGCGGCGAGGCGTCAGCATCACCATGTGTGTGGTGACGGCGCTGCTGTCAGTGGGCTTGCTGCTGAGCGCTTACGCCGGCTACGTGAGGCCATCGCAGTTTGCGCCCTCGGCAGTGATGCAGATGACGCTGCCGCTATGGGCCCTCGCCGTGGTCGTTATCACCATCATTGACCTGATATGGTGGCGGTGGCAGGCGCTGATAGCCCTCGCGGCGATGGCGCTGAGCGCCGGGCCGCTGTGGGATTTGTGTCCGCTCAACATCGGCGGCGAGCCCGAGCTCACCCCCGAGCAGCAGCGGCGTGCCTTCACCCTGATGAGCTACAACGTGGCTGACTTCAACGACTTCACCGAGAGCTATCCCTCCGGCACCAACCCCACGATAAGCTATATCTTGCGAGAAGACGCCGATGTGGTGTGTCTGCAAGAACTGGAGTATTTTTGCGCGCTGGAGCGGTGGCACGTGACCGCCGCGCAGATTGACTCGCTGCACCGGCGCTACCCCTATGTGCTGCTCAACGGCCACACCCAAGCCATCATGTCAAAATACCCGGTGGAGTCACTGCCGCTGGACTTCAAGCACATACGCAAAGGCGCCGGCGACATAGCGGCCTACCGCATCATGGTGGAGGGCACGCCGGTGAATATCTTCAACCTGCACCTGGGGTCATTTAACCTCACGGGCAAAGACAAGGAGCTGTATCGGTCAGTGACACGCCTGGGGCAAGACAGCGTGCCCGAGCTGCGACAGGTCAAAAACCGCCTCTACGACAAAGTGGTGACCGCGGCGCTGGCCCACGAGCAGCAAGTGGAGCACCTGCTGCGCTTTGTCAAGCGCTACGGCGGCGAGCGCACCATCATCTGCGGCGACTTCAACGATGTGCCGGGGTGCTACGCGCTACGGCGGCTCAGCGATGCCGATTTCCGGCAGGTGTATCCGGCGCTGGCATTCGGGCCCACCATCACCTTTCATGCCAACCGCTTCTACTTCCGCATCGACCATGTGCTGTGGCGCGGCAAGCTCACGCCGCTGAGCATCAAACGCGGCGACGCCCCCTACTCTGACCACTACCCGCTGACCACAAAATTTCTGGTGGATATAGAATAAACCTTTGCGCGGCACGGCGGTCAAAGATATGATAGGCCAACGCTAAGACACTGATACAATTAACAATAAATATAGATATAAATAAAACAACCAACCTCATGACAGGTATGAAACAACCACTGCTAACCCTGCTCGCGGCCGCCGCCATCAGCGCGCCGTCGGCATTAGCCACCCCCGACACTGCTATGCACCAAAATCCGTTTTTGACGGCTTACAGCACCCCGTATGAGATACCGCCCTTCGGCGACATCACCTACGCTGACTACATGCCGGCACTGCGCCAAGGCATCGCCGACCGTAAAGCCGAGATTGACGCTATCGTCAACAATCCGGCGACACCCACCTTTGACAATACCATCTTGGCGCTTGACAACTCCGGCGCTCTGCTGAGCAAGGTGATGAACGTGTTTGCCGCCCTCGAGGAGTCAAACTCGTCAGACGAGATGATAGCCATCGCCGAGGAGGCCTATCCGCTGTACTCACAGGCCGGCGACGAAATCTCGATGAACGATGCCCTCTTTGCTCGCATCAAATATGTGTATGACCACCGCGATGAGCTGTGCACCGCCACTGACCAGCTGCGCCTCGTGGAGGAATACTACAAGCAATTCACACGCAACGGTGCCCTCCTCGACCCCGCCGGCAAAGAGGAGCTCAAGAAAATCAACACCGAGCTGGCCGAGCTATACATCAAATTCAACAAAAACCTGCTTGCGGCCACCAACGCCTTCCAGCTCGTGGTCGATGACCCGGCACAGCTCGCCGGCCTGCCCACCTCGAGCATAGGCCAAGCTGCCGACGAGGCACGCGCCCGCGGCCTTGGCGAGGGCAAGTGGGTGTTCACGCTCCACGCTCCCTGCCGCCTGCCGCTGCTCCAGTATGCTGACAGCCGCGAGCTGCGCCAAAAGATTTACGAGGGCTACACCACCCAAGCGCAGTCAGGCGAGTACAACAACCTGCCCATTATCAACAAGATACTGCAAGCGCGCTCCAAGAAAGCGCGTCTGCTGGGCTTCAAGGACTACGGCTCATATATGACTGACAACGTCATGGCCAAGACCGTGGATAACGCCGAAGAGCTGCTGATGAAGATCTGGCGCCCGGCCGTCAAGCGCGTCAACGAAGAAGTGGCCGAGATGCAAGCCATCGTTGATGCCGAGGGCGGCAACTTCAAGATAGCGCCGTGGGACTATTACTACTACGCCGAGAAAGTGCGCCAGAAGAAATATGACCTCGATGAGAACGAGGTGCGCCAATACTTTGCCGTGGATAACGTGCGCCGCGGCATCTTCACCATGGCCGAGCGTCTCTACGGCGTGAAATTCACCGAGATGCCCGATGCGCCCAAATACTACCCCGAGGTGACCGTGTATGACGTCACCGACGCCGCCACGGGAGAGCACATCGCGGTGTTTATGACCGACTACTTCACACGCGCCTCCAAGCGTCAGGGCGCATGGATGAGCGAGTTCAAAGGCTCGTGGGTCAATGCCGACGGCAGCGCCTCACGCCCCATCATCTTCAACGTGGGCAACTTCACCCGTCCTACCGCCGACACCCCGGCGCTGCTCACCATCGATGAGGTGGAGACGATGTTCCACGAATTCGGCCACGGCCTGCACGGCATGCTCTCGCGCGCCCGCTACAAAGGACAGGCCGGCACCAACGTGGATCGCGACTTTGTGGAGCTGCCCTCACAGATACATGAGCACTGGGCGCTGGAGCCGGAGCTGCTGCGCGAATATGCCCACCACTACCTCACCGGCGAGGTTATCCCCGATGCTCTCATCGCCAAGCTGCAAGCCTCCTCGACTCACAACCAGGGCTTTGCCACCGCCGAGCTGGCCGGCGCCTCGCTGCTGGACCTACAATTCGGCAAGCTCAACACCGACCAAGACATTGACATTGCCGCCTTTGAGGCCGATGTAGCCAAGGCTCTGGGCATGCCGTCAGAGCTGACGTTCCGCTACCGTCCCGCTTACTTCAAGCACGTCTTTGGCAGCGACGGCTACGCCTCGGGCTACTACACCTATCTGTGGGCCGAGGTGCTTGACGCCGACGGCTTTGAGCTCTTCAAAGAAAAAGGCATCTTTGACCCCGCCACCGCGCGTCTCTTCAAGGAGAACGTGCTCGAGAAAGGCGGCTCCGAAGACCCCATGAAGCTGTATGTCAACTTCCGCGGCAGCGAGCCCAACGTAGATGCCCTGCTGCGCAACCGCGGCCTCGAGCCGGAGACGAGCATCAACACCGCTCCCCGCTCAGGCAAGTAAAAACACAT
>JAEDNZ010000104.1 GCA_016302215.1 Muribaculaceae bacterium | reverse complement strand
AGATGGTATGACGATGCTTGGAGCTCATAGTTGAGAGGTGGGGTAAGGGGTCAGAGCTTGAGTGCGGCTTTGAGCTTGAAGAGTGTGACAAAAAGCCATGCGAGGTGGTATTTTACGAATAAAAAACGGAGTTTTCCTTTTATAGAGAAGGCATCAAGACAGATCCAGCCGGCCGCTACATTGCTTTCGGGGAAAAGATGATGGAATTCGCGTAGCCAGTCGTAACGAGTAGCTACAAGGTTTAATTTGGCCAGGAATTTAAGTGTCAGCGCAGTCTTGCGGTACCGGGCGGCATCGGGTTTGCTATCAAAGAAGTCGGCGAGTAGCGAAGCGCATTTAATCATTTGATCAACGGCTTTACGGCCATATCCGGATGTCATGGCATTGACGTTGGCACGATTGTAATGATACACGGCGCCATCGATTTGCGACAGGCGCCCTGCGTGGTAAAAGACTCTGAGCATCAGGCCATTGTCCTCCCACATATTTATGCCGAAGAATGGCTTGATGTCGTGGGTGGTGTAGATGTGGCGACGGACCATTTTGTTCCAGCAAAACATACCTACGCTATCGCGCCACCAATTGCACACGACGTCATTGCAAGAAGCAGGGAGTGAGCGCGAGGGACGAGTGTGTCCGCTGTTTTGGTATTCGTCGCGGATTGGGCAGACCACGACGTCGGCCTCGGAGCGAATGGCTTCGTTGTACATCAGCTCGTAAAGGTTAGGATCGACCCAATCGTCGCTGTCGCAATGAATAATGAAGTCGCCGGAGGCCTCAATTATCCCTCTGTGTCGAACGGCGGCCAAGCCGCCGTTCGACGGCATTTTGATAATTCTCACAGCATCAGCACGCTCGGGGAATTTTGCGATGGTATTTTGGAGGATTTCAATGGAATTGTCGGGCGTGCAATCATCGATGAATAGTATTTCCAAGTCATCGAGAGTCTGACTCAATATGCTTGATGCGCACCGGTCGATATAAGGCTCGGCATTGAATATAGGCACGATGACGGATACTTTCGGCATAATTATTGGCGTTTGCGGTGGAAGTATTCGTAAGCTTTTGTGGGCATAAGGAATTTTGCTATTTCGAGGGCCGAAGCCGCGAAAAGGCCCGGGTAAGTGTACCAAGGCTTCTTGAAAAGGCGGTATCCGCAGAACATCACATAGATGGCGTTGCGGCGGGCGCGCCAGTTGCGTCGAGCTGTGGCGTTGCGGTCGTCGCGCATGCTGTATAATCGCTCTTGCAGGTTGCCGCCTCTGTATCCGGCGGCATAAATCTTAAACCATAGGTGGCAGTCTTCGACTCGGAGGAGTCGGTCATCGATGGTGTATCCGCCAACTTCTTTATATACAGCTGTACGGATTAAGACGGCAGCATGAGTAAAGCACGGAGAGTGCTTTAAGACCTGTTCGGGGGTGGGGAATTGGATGCATGATGTGCCGCCCCATACGCCGTTAGCATCATATAGGTTCATCGGGCAGCTGACGAGCGCGAGCTCGGGGTGCTCATCGAGAAATGCTATTTGCTTGGCAAAGCGTGTGGGGTGGCAGATGTCGTCGCCGTCCATGCGGGCGCAGAATTCGGTGTCTGCGAGGGAGAGGCAGTGGTTGAGGGTGTAGTTGAGGCCTCTGTTGCGGTCGTTGCTGACGAGGATGAATTTGGCTGGGTAGCGCTCTACGTAGCTGCGGGCGACTGCGGCGGTGGCATCGGTGGAGCCGTCGTCGCACATTATCACTTTGAAGCGGGTGTAGGTCTGAGCCAGGAGCGAGTCGAGGGCCTCGGCGAGGGTGTCAGCGCAGTTGTATATGCCCATGAGCACGGATATGCGCGGGGGCAGAGTGGTGGCGGTGGTCATAAGTGTGTGATGGTGGGCTGGTGGTGGTGGAACGGTGTCAGGCGAGGATGCCGTAGTATAGGTAGCTCATGGCGAGGGTGAAGAGGAGGTGGCCCATGACCACATAGTTGAGCTTGCTGTATTGCCCTCTGACGAAGTGGCAACGGAGGTATGGGTATATCATGACGATGGGCAGCATCAGCCATGACAGGTAGGCGATGCGGTTGGTGAAGTTGGCGTGCATGCATAGCATCCACACGGTGTTGGCCACCAGGTAGGTGTTGAAGATGAATGAGTACATCTTGGAGCGCAGTCTGCATCTGATGATAGCGTAGTAGCCTATGGCCACGGGCATTGCCGAATAGATGAGGAAGTCGAGTCGGAAGCCGGATTTGCCGCCCCAGTCGGCAGCATTTTGCGAGGCGAGGTATCCGGCGCCTGATTCGTCAGTTAGCGAGGCAAAGAAGTCTTGTATGGCGGTGAAGTTGAGCACGGCGAGGATTACGGCGATGACCCACAGCCAGAGATATACCTTGGTGTTGCTGTAGAAGTATGCGCACAGGTAAGCACCGATGCAGAGGGTCATGGAGTGGTGTATGCCCAGCGATATGAGCAGGAATAGCGCAGCTACGAGCCAATGGCGCTTGTAGGCTATGGCGCAGAGGAAGGCCGAAGCGGCCATGCCGGCTTTAAGGCCGTTGGTGGCGTAGGAGAATGTGGAGAAGGCGCCTAAATATACGAGTATGGCGAGAACGGTGTCTTGGGGGAAGAGCTTGCGGCATGCGAGGAATAACAGGCCGAAGTTGACGGCTGCACACATCACATAAAACCACTGCAAGGGCATACCTGATGAGGCCATCCAGCGGAATATGTTGTCAAACAGATAGTTTTGAGCATTTGTATCGAAAGTAAAAGGCTTGCCTATCAATACATTGTAGTAATCTCTGTAATTCACCATATCGACAAAGACACCTGAGACAGGCCTGTAACCGATAAAGATGATAACGGCGATGGTTAGGGCAAGGGCGGCAAACGACAGCCCGGGGCGCGCATCGCTGTATAGGCGGTCATCGTGGTAGCGCGAGTAAGCGGCAATGGCTATAATGGTGAGCAAGCTCACTACGCCTATATATATATCCTGATAGTATAAGGGGTTAATCATTGGAGATGCGTTTTTGCCATGATTGACGATATTCGGCGCCTGATGGCGGGTATTAGGCGAGTGCCGAGCAGGCGGTGTGACCATCGTGACAGCGCGCGGCGCCATCGCGGCTCAGAGAGCCAGGTCTTGCTGTACCAGTGGATGGTGCGGGCGTCGGCAGTTATGCGCAGGCGGCCGGTTTTGTCGTCGAGGGGGTTGAAGTAGTCTTTGGGATAGATTGTGACGCCGGCCACGGTCTGCATGCCGGGGCGCGGCTGCAGGCCGTGCTTGATGAGGATGTCAGTGGTATATGTCACCACGGTGGTGAGATTGGGAGTGCCATCAGGCATTAAGAAGTGGTGTCCGGCATAAAAATCGAGGATTTCGGCATATAGGCCGAGGCCGGGGGCCACCCCCAGGCCGAGGCCGGGGGCCACCATACCGGAGGTATTACCGGCCGGCTCTACCTCGTAGCCCATGAATGAGCCGGCGGCGATGATGTCGTCGAGTGGTGCGATGACTTCTACATCGGTGTCGAAGTATAGGCCGCCGTGGTCATAGAGTATCTTGAAGCGGGCGTAATCGCTGACGAAGGCCCATTTGCCGGCGGCGTATGCCTCGCGTGTGTAAGCTATGGCGTTGACATCGAAATTGTCCTCGTTCCACTCCACTATTTGGTAGTCGGGGAGGAACTTGCGCCACGATGCTATGCATCGCTGCGCTGACTCGGGCAGTGGATTGCGCCCAAACCAGCAGTAGTGTATCGTGTGGGGGAGCACTTTATAGTTGCAGTTTTTTATAACCGATGATATATTGCGAAAATGGCAATGCGGTAATAGCCCGGCATATAGCCGTGGAGATAAGCATAGTGATGGCAGCCACTATCAGGGTCTGGAGCGGATATGGCATAATAGCGTTAATCCAATCGCAATGCCATAGCCCGAAGCGCATCACGGCGATGTGGCAAAGGTAGATGCCAAAGGAGTAATTGGATATCATTGTTATGATAGGCAGTAGGCGCCCATGTGCTGCGGTCTTTGATGCAATTTTTTCAGCTACGAGCCACCACAGTGTACACATGACAGCCACAGCAGCCGATAGATACCAAAATCCGCCGGCATCGTCAAAGCCGAGGCCGTAGTGCTTGTCAGCGCCTTTGGCTGCGATAGCAGCAAAGGTGGCAACGAGGGGTAGCGTCATGCGCCACGACCCGGAGTAATGTTTCATATACCAACCGAGCACATAATAGCCCACATATCCGCTCATATAGTAAAGCGCCCCGGTCTCAGAGGTGTTGATATCAAGCCACTTGCCTATATATGGATACATCATAGCTACTGTCCATAAGCAGAGGTAAAACTCTACGGCGCGCTTTGAGGCGTTGCGCAACCATGATGCTAATACCGGCGTCAGCAGATACAATCCGGCGAGGGTGTACATAAACCACATTGTGCCGTAGCCTTGCGCCGAAAACAGCATTGAGGCAATAGACCTCGGCAGCTCTGAGTACCCCTCTCGATTTGTTAAATAGTTTAAAATTAGATAGATGCAGCTCCATATAAGCGTGGGTAGAGCAATCTTTGTAAATCGGCGGCGCAAGAAGTTGCCGCCATTGCCTTTACAGCTATCAATAAGCAAAGCTCCTGATACCATGAAGAATAGCCCTATGCAAGGCGCTGTCAGGAATGACAATGCCGATAGAAAAATGCCATTATTGGCGGCTGCATCGCCCGGGATGGGCGAGTGCATCAGCACCACCATTGTGCAAGCCATCACTCTGACTATGTCGTATGATATGTTTCTGGTAGAAGCCATTATACAATAAAACCGGGACCGTCTTGAAGGTCATCAAACATTTGTCGGCGAGTCTGCATCGATGGGTTGGAGCGCAAATTGTATTCTTCGCCATACACCGGGCGCGTCTGCATCAGTTTCTTGTTTCGCTCCACATAATCGCTTACTTTGCATACCACACGGGCGGGAGAGCCTACGGCAACACTTCCGGCCGGGATATTGCGACTTACGGTGCTGTTGGCGCCAATGATGCAATTATCTCCGATTGTAACGCCAGGTAGCACCACCGTTTCAGCGCCAATAAACACGTTGTCACCGATCACTACGTTGCCAATTTTTGCATATCCTAAGTGGTGACACAATGATGCGTCATGGGCAAGAATGTGTACTCTTGGGGCGAGCGTGACGTTATTTCCGATGTGAATATGCCAGCAATGCGATGGGTCAATAATAACGCCATGCATTCTTAAAAAATTATCTCCCACGACCAATCCCATTTTGACGAGCTGTTCTGTGGTGTAATCAGCCCGTAGGCGATATACAAGATTAGATATTAGTTTGCGAAAAAATTTTCCCATGCTGTAATCTGACTCATTTTAGCAATTGGTAGATTTTGTTGACTTCGGCTTCGTTGCCGTAGTCGTGGGTGGAGAGGTAGTTGATGATGCGCTGCTGCAGGGGGCGGTCGGCGATGAAGTCGGCGATGCCTTGGGCGCAGCCGGCATTGTCGAGGGGCACGATTACGCCGTCGATGCCGTGGCGTATCTGGCTCGGCGCCGTGGGGTAGTTGGTGACGACCACCGGCTTGCATAGCATCTGGGCCTCGCGCACGGTCACGCTCTTGCCCTCGTAGCGCGAGGGCTGCACGTAGATGTCGCAGGCCTTGATGTAGGGGTATGGGTTTTCGCGTTTGCCCAGGAGTATCACATGGCTCTGCATGCCGGCCTCGGCTATCTTGCGGCGAATAAGGTCTTCATCGCCTCCGTAGCCGATTATGAACCATCGCAGGTCGGAGACGCCATGCTCGGCGATGATAGCGCGGACTATGGCGGGCACGTTGTCGTAATTCTTTGCCTCGCAGTAGCGACCGATTGAGAGCAGGCGTATCATTTCGATGAGCTGAGCGCAGATGTCGGCGACGTTGTCAAAATTCTTTTGATGTGCGTAACGACCTATGGATAAGAGAGTTACACAATGGGGGGGGTAAATTCCGCAAGCTCAGCGCGGGCGTCAAAGGCCTCAGCGCGGCTGCGCACAAATTGTGGCGATAGTATGTTTTCGATCTCTATTATTTTATCTTTAAGTGATGGATATTCACTAATAAATGATTTAGTGACATCGTGTGAAATCGAGACAATGTGGTCAAATTGCTTCCATAGTTTAATATCATACGCTCTGTCTGTGTCAACGTTGGTATAATCGGTGTGTATCCACGTGATTTTCTTTTTCGCTCTAACCTTGTCCAACACCACATTATGCATACCACAAAAGTTGATCGCCAAATCATAATCAATATCCTTTGATATTTTGGGCAGCAGTGGCGCGACATGATTTGCCATATATTGGTACAATCCCAAATCGGCAGGTAAATTAGATGGATTTCGTCGCCTAAATCGTTTGTATTTGATTTTGGCCAATAATCGTGCTATAACGATATCCGGATACCCCATTTTAAGGACTTTAGTCATCGGCATTTCGGTGGTAGCGTATTTCCTAACTTGCGGCAGCAGGCGCACCTGTGGCGGGATAAAGCGCATCAGCTCGCCTTGGTGAGAATAGACAAACAGGTCAACATCTACGCGCTGATAGTCAATGGCCTGCAGCAGCCCCACGAGCGAGATCTCAGCCCCGCCTATCTCCATATAATGAATAGCGATGAATATCCGCGGCTTGGTCATCTTAACAATATGGTTTTAATGGCTCTTTTTAGGGCTACTGATATTCTAAACAAAGGGTAGTTGCTTTTTACCACAGATAGGCATGTGAGTTTGTCGAAGCA